>JAAYJG010000224.1 GCA_012523055.1 Ruminiclostridium sp.
AACGGCGAGAAGCATTATTTTTGGGATATTGCAAACGTTAACCCTGGAGATGCAACACATTTTCACTTGAAAAAAGAGATTTCTGGCGTTTTTCGGGGGAAGAACAGGGTTAAAATAGCAGGGATTATGAAAGTGATAATATGTGAAAGAAGAATTTGATTATAAAAGTAAAATATGGTAATATCGCTTTGTGGGAGCAGCTTAGATCGAATATATGTAGAATAGGAGTATTCTTTCATGCTTATTTTTTTCATGGCAATCGAAGATGAATATACCCGTAATACGCTGGAGGTAATCTACTACCAATATCGTAAACTCTTATTTTTCACAGCTTATGACATCCTAAAGGATTACCACTGCTTTTTGACTACCTGTAAACATTGATAATACTGGTCTTACACAAAAATCCTATAAGATTACTCCGAACCAGTCATGAAGGACTTGCATGTGAAGTACAGGTTCTTTTTTTCCGCTTCCTAGTCCCGGATCCTCGTGACGGTCGGTACTTCGAATCCTCTCACTCTAACCATAATAAGAATAGGTTTCGAAAATTGAATCTGCTTTTTTATGAGTCAGTAGGTCAGAGCGATCGGCTTTTAATTGTTGTCGTGGTTGAAATTGTAAAAATTAATGTATCAAAGAAATTTTAATGGTATAATATGCTTATTAGTTTGAGAAGTCTTGGAGGATCATCTGATATGCCAGCAACTTTTAATGGAGAGCAGTTAAACATTGATAAAAAGCGTTTTGAACTGCTTGATGCTTTAATCGATAATTTTATTGAAAAAGAATATAAACAATTTTTCATTGTAAGAGTACATCGAGCAGGTGTGCCTGTCTATGAATACGCTGCAGGTGAAAACAGTAAACCTTATGGATTAAAACAAGACAGTATCACTCCGGTTTTTTCTTGTACCAAGCCTATTACCGCTGTATTGATTATGAAACTTCAGGAGGATGGTCTGCTTGATGTTTGCGATCCGGTTATTCATTATTTGCCTTGGCTTGGTAAAGGAAAAGAAAGTATACTCATATGGCATTTGTTAACCCACACAAGCGGGATTATCGACGATGATTTCTTTAAATACTGCAAGGAATATTGTAAAAACGAGTTTGGTTTAAGTGAACCTGATGATGACGCTCCTCATGAACAATGGGATGATTACCACAGCAAGTTCAAAGAGAAAGCTGGATTACCACAAGACGCAGAAAGGAGCGATATAGATCATTATTTCCTCGAGCGTTTTACCCTCACCAAGGCTCCGCATGAGATCATGTCATACGGTATGACAGCTTTTAATCTGCTGGGCGATATCATTACTGCCGTTACAGGTAAAAATATTAATGATTACGCTAAAGAAGCGCTTTTTGATCCACTGGGCATGACTAATAGTTTTTTTATTGTACCAGAAGAGAAATATAATCAGGTTATAGGACGAAAAGAGCAAGCACAAGGATATCCATGGATTAATTCTAAAGACTGTATGAGAAACACATGCGCGCAAAACGGTCTGAAAACCACTGTTATTGACTTATGCCGTTTTTGTGACATGGTTTTATCACAAGGGCAGTACAACGGAATAAAAATACTTAGCCCTGCAAGCATCAGAGAAATGTCTGAAAACCATAATTTTGATTTAAAAAACCCTTGGGACAGCTGGAGCCTGGGATGGAACCTTCGTGGAAGAAAAAAGGATGACGCGGGCGTACTTCGTTCGGCTATTTCGCTTGAGCACGGCGGCTGGGCGGGTTGTAAAATGTTATGCGACCCGCAGTATAGTCTTTCAGTCGCTATATTTTCCGGAGAATGGAAGAATAACGTTAAGAGCGGGTTGAACAACATAATAAATGTCATTTACTCAGCAATAAGATAATTGTTTAGGGTTACTTCGCATAAATGATAGTTTTTTTCATGAACGATACATGAAAATCTATGTAAACGTACGAATTTTTTATGTTTATTGGAGGAATCAATAATGAAATTGAAAAAACAAACGGAGAAAAAATAATAGCTAGACGCGTTCCATATCATAAAAGTCGGGTTCCGTCCCATAATACTCCTTAAATACCTTGCTGAAATAAGAGTAATCCTCATAGCCACATTCATTTTTTATTTGGTTCAAACTGAAATTACTCGTATTTAGTAGCTTTCTGGCCTGTTCCATTCGCATCTGTGTTACAAAGCAGGCCAACGTTGTATGATAGTTTTTTAAGAAAAGAGCACATATATCTCCTGCATTTAGACCAAACTTCTTGCCAAGCTGCTCTGTAGTAAATTTTTCATAATAGTGCGTACGAACATATTCCACCAATGCAGTAAATTCCGGACTCGTTGATTCGTCTGGCTCAGCCATCTGTTGTGAATATTTTATTGTTAATTTATTCGCCAGCTTTTCCAATATGAACTGTACTTCATCCATTTGCAACGGTTTTATTAGATACTCAATTCCCTCCTGCTGAAAAAAGGTTCTTGCATCTTCAATAGTCTCGGGTGCACTAAGTATCACAAACTCTGTGTCCAATCCATTTTCTCTGACTGTTTTTATGAAAGAAGCTCCATCCAGATAAGGTATTTTTGAATCGAAAAATACTACATTTGGTTTCAACTTCATGACTATTTCTGTTGCTTTCCCGGAATCGGTTTCCATACCAATCACTTCAAAGCCATTATCCAACCAGGGAACAGTGGCTACTATCTCATTGAAATTTAACTCTTCAGCTGCTATAAAAAATACACTAAACATCATATTCTCCAATCTGTGCTATTTTCTTCTATCTACCCGCTTACACCTATTTATTTAAAGCTATTAACATGACACTGTCGCCTTATACTATATATCGGTTATTCAAAAAAAATTTTCCTATATGGATCTGTGCAATATTCAAACAGTATCAACAAGTTTTGAACAGCTTTTTCACTGGTGGTGGGATTATCATTGATGCCATTGCTCATTCTGTTCCATACCAAAGCTGACGCATTTCCTCACAGGTTTCAAGTAATTCGTTAAGACTTCCCTGTGCCTCCACCCTGCCGTCCTTCAGTACAATGATATGACTGGCTTGCTTCAATGCAGTCTTGCGGTGAGACACCACCAGGCAGGTTTTATTGCTTTGTTCAAAGACCCTCTCCCAAAGGATCTGCTCGGTCTCTACATCCAGGGCGCTGGAAAGATCATCAAACACCAGCAAATCCGATTGGCATATGAACATCCGCGCTGCAGCAGTACGTTGCATTTGTCCCCCTGAAAGCTTGATTCCTCTTGGCCCCACCTTCGTAGAAAGTCCATCCTCAAGATGCTGTAGATCATTTTCCATCACCGCCTGTCGGATGGCCTGCTCAATATCTTTATCTTCGGCTTCCAACCCCATTAGAATATTATCTCGCAAGGTATCACTGAAAAGGCGTGGAATTTGTGCTGTATAAGCACTATGAGGAGGAATGAAGAAATCTCCGGGAGTTTCAACAATCTTTCCATTCCAGGTTATCTCACCGGTGTCCTTCGGAAGAAGTCCCAGCAAAACTCTTAACAGCGTTGTCTTTCCCGATCCGTTTCGACCTGTAATGACAGTAAATGAACCTTTCTTCAGTGTTATATCGATCCCTTTGACACCATTGGAGGTGCCTGGGAAAGTGTATCCAAGGTTGTGAGCGGTAAGCTCATTCAACTCGTCCTCCGGTTTTTTTCCCTGATATGCAACCTTAGGAAGGCTGCCATTCAGATAGATCGGGTCGAGGTTAATAAGTGCTTCGGGGTCAGCACCTTCCATCAAACGGTTCATCCGCTCCACGGATACGCCAATTTGCTTGTAACGCGCAACGAGCATACCTGCAAAAGCCGTAAACTCGCTAATATACTGCAGGTAGAACACAAACAATGCGAAATCCCCTACGGTAAAGGTATGTTCACTCATAGCTTGTCCGGCCAGTATCAGAATTGCACTTGTCCCAATATTGGCAGCATTGCGAAAAACAGAACCCAGAATTTCATTGAACAGCCTGTCTTTCAAAGATACTTTACGGCGCTCTTCATTCAACCTGTGCAAATTGTCCACCATGTTTTCTTCAGCTGCTGCCACTTTTACCGCCTGGACAGAACCGAACAGCTCTCCAAGAAAACCGGAAACAATACCCGCAGCCTTGCGGCTGACTCTGCGGTATTCCTCCACCTTTTTGCTCGCCGCATTCGAAACCACACCTACAACAACAAAAGGAACCAGCGCCAACACAGTAATGACAGCATTCACCCTGCACATGATCACGACCGCCATAATGGAAAAAATCAGCATCCCCTGCAGATTGTTCAGCCATAAAGCAAACAAAGGCAGTTCAAACACATCGCCTCGGAAACGGCTGAGCACTTCTCCGGGAGAATCGCGCAGTGCCTTTGCACCAGGCCTTTTCAGGATCTGCTTGAGCATGTTTCTTCTGAGCAGTGTCATGTTATGTACAAAAAACGGAGAATTTGATCGGATCAGACCATACACGCCCAGAAGCCTTCCACCCTCACAAATAAAGAGGAATGCTATCAGCGTCATTACATTGAATCTCGCGGGAGCCTGCCCGGAAACGTTATTGAAAAAATCCCGAACCAAAAGCCCCGGTATTTGGTTGCATATCATCAGGAAAATCATAGATACCAAATTGATAATCCACAACCACGGGCGAAACCGAATCATCGAAAGGGCCACCCGCCAGGGTGCCAGTTTTTTCTTCATGCGAGCAGTTCCTCCAATCCGGTTTGATGCAGCGAATAAAACCGCGATTCGGGATCCTTCAGTAATTTCAATCGTTCACCAAACTCACAGGCACTCCCCTCATCCAGAATGAGAATACGCTCTGTGCGGTTCAGGGTTTTCAAACGATGTGCAATAATAATCGCAGTACGACCTTTCAGAAGACTGTCTATCGCTGTCTCAAGCAGTTGCTCGGTTGCGGGATCCAGTCTGGAGGATGCTTCATCCAATATCACAAGCCCCGGGTTCTTTAAAAACACACGGGTTAAGGCCAGCAGTTGGCCCTCACCGGCTGACAGACTGCGTCCTCCGGTCTCCAGACGTGTATCCAGGCCCTCCGGCAAACTCCTGTACCAGTTGGTAAGCCCCAGGGTATCGATAACCTCCCGTATTCTTTCATCGGATACAGCTCGATCAAAGAAGGTAATGTTATCACGGACACTTGCCTGGAAAAGCTGTACTTCCTGCGTAACATAGGCTACTCGGCTGCGCAGCTGTTGAAGCTGAAGGTTATGTATATCGTGTTCTCCCAGCCGTATGCAGCCTTTTACGGGATCATACAGGCGGAAAACCAACCGGGCCAGTGTTGTTTTCCCAACCCCGGTTCGTCCGAGCAAGCCCAGGATTTGCCCGGGTGCCAAAGAAAAAGACAAATCTTTTAAAACAGGTTTTTTTTCTGCATATTCAAAGGAAACGCTATCAAAGCTTAATTCCAGTGGGCCTTCAGGTGTGCTGAAAGCTTCATCCCCATCAATAACCCGACTTTTTTGCGCTAAAAGCTCACCCATCCGTTCAACAGTAGCACCTATATTTTGCATGCTTTCAATCTTTTGAGACAATTCACGGATTGGGCGGGCAATCGCCTGTGTATAGGTTACAATCAGAAATACTGTGCCCAGAGAAAGCGTGCCTTCCCGATATAAGCTGTAACCCATGATAAAGCACAGCCCAAACCCTGCGGCTAGCAGTAAATTTGCAGGCGTATTAATGCAGAACAGAAGAACCTTCTGTGTTTTCAGCCAGAGTTTCATGATGACCGAATGAAGTTGATATAGTTTACAGATTACATAATCGACTGCACCGGATGAGCGGATATCTTCGGTACCCGCCAGGCGTTCCTCCAAAAAACCGAATAGTTCGGTCTGTGCCACACGTTGTGCTTTCTGATGGGCTACGGCAATTTCGCGCACCCGGTTCAGAATCAGTACGGTGATGATTGTAAAAACAGTAAAGCTTAAGCCTATTCGCCAATCGGCATTGAATAATGCGATAAGAATCCCGGCTAACAACAGAAAATTACCAGCCACCCCCAATACGAGCTGTGAAAAGAAATCGGAGAACTCTGTGGCGTCTCCATCAATTCGCTCCACAAATTCGCCTGGGCTTTGATCATTATGAAATTGCATATCCATCTTCAGGCAGTGCATTGTCAGATCTTCCCGCAGGGCATTTGTCGCTTTCCACGCAACAGACTCACCCAAATAGGTCGCTGCTACCGAGACGCTCTGCTGAATCAGTGCAGCTGCTAAAAAAATCAAGGCAGCGGAGGTTAGCGCACCTAAGGGTTTACCTTCCGTGATGGAATCGATAAAGTACCGCATAATCTGAGGATTGAGGATTTGCAGGCCGGTGCTCGCAAACACGAGCAAAGCCAGCAGAAAAAAGCGAAGCTTTTGAAAGTGCAGATATTTGGACAAAATATTAAAATATTTTCGCAATGGGATTTTCATAGGCCCCCGCTTTCTTTGCACATGGTAATAGCATCATGGTACCAAATTTTTTTCAACGAATCAATTGGCTTAGGTGTATAGTCAGGAGGGAGACTCGATGATACTGCTTTTAAGTGCGTACAAAATAATTGGCGCTACCCGCAAGAAATGGATGTGTCTGGTAAACAAATCATCTCCACCCTAAAGAGGATGGAGATGATTTGTTTGGTGTGATAAAACTCAACATCGCTCATTCAATAATTATTTATCCAAAAATGAATGACCACTTATACTGCAGTTTTATTTTCAAAATCAAAGTGATAAAACGCTGCTCCATGATCTATTCGAAGCGTCCCTTTTGTCATGTAGATTGCTACAATACAGCAATTTTCATCATTCTCATTGTTTGCGAAATCATACCATTCTTTAAAGACAGTACGCATTGTATTTCTGATATGCGCGTTTTTCGGATCCAACACCCATCCCAGGTTTTTTCCCACCGCGCTGCTGAAAAAATCTTCGAAATGGACTGATACGGCTACTTCCGGATTCGCCATGATTTGCTTAACCTTATTCGATTTTGCGTATGTAACGATGTAGAATACACCATCCTCGTAATATGCATCCACATCACGGACGCAAGGGCGTGGATGACCATCCGAACCATTCTCCAGTGAGATTGTTGCCAATGAAATGACATTGTCTTTGCCATTTCCAAACCTTTCATTCAGTATTTTCATGCCCTCTTCATACTTGCTCACTTTCAAATCTCCTTTTTTCGTTTATTTATTCATAGAACTGGATATGTGCAACCCATGTTCAATTGTTTTCTTCACGACTCATTTAAAAAGCTCACAAGCCTTATGCATCCGGTTTACAACATCCACCTTGAATGGGCATCTGCTTTCACATGATCCGTGCTACCCAATATGCGATATTGCATTTGTTTATTCCTCCCGCATTCTATACCTGAGGCTTGTAATCTTTTCACCTCAAGTCCATAACAGAACCTATGTTCTGATTGTAACACAAAGAAGATAGCGTTACAATATTTAACATAGAATTATTTTAT
>JAAYJG010000225.1 GCA_012523055.1 Ruminiclostridium sp.
GCCGGGGATTGCTGCCTGTGTGGGAATAATAGCGCCAGAGCGTTGCATTCTGTTCAATTACGGCAATACGATTCTCTTGTTTCCCTTCACTCAGCAGATAGGAGCGCCTGGCAAAATAGTCGTTCAAAACCTGGTAGTTGTTCCACCAGGGAGAGTGGTAGGTGAAAACAGGGGGATAATCATATTTGCGGGCACCAGCCAATGTCTGGTGTGACAGATGTTGGTTCATGTAGTTCACACCCAGCACATACTCCCAGTCGCCCAACCGTTTCAGATCCTTGAAGGTCACATCCCATCCTCCGCCGCCGTATGTCTCGCTGAGCGTACGTTTATAACCCATCTGGTTGGCTACACTGCGAAGCTCCTTCACGGCTCTTATATTCCCGACCTGTGCCTGGGGTGAATGCTCGTTGAACTGATTGAAAAGCATATCGATACCTGGCATCTGATGCCAGGCGTACATCGCCATGTTATCCGGTCCGTCGTTCATATTGGGCCATCCATGTTCCCAGTAATGACCGGTCCATATCAGGTTGTTTTTCTCCGTGTAGGCATACCATGGCTTGGCCCATCGGTCAATAAAGAGTTGCAACAGTGTTTCCATGTAATGGTAGCGTACCTTCTTCCATTCTCCCGTTTCTTCACTCAGCAGCGGTAAAAACAATTTCAGATCGTATCCCCACCTCTTTTCGAATTGCTCAAACAGATCGGGTGTCCAGCGGAGGCCTCCCGAAGTGACGATATTGGGCTCATCGGTGAAAATACCTGGTACTACCTTTCCGAATTGGTTACCGAATTGCATTTCATAGCCCTTCATAGTGGTCTCAATGAATTTTTCCGTCATACCCGGCAGGAACATGTCCACCGGCAAAACCACTGGGGTATGAATTTTCATCGTAGATCCAGACAAACATGTTGTACTTTTCAGCGACCTCAGTTGCATATCGGTATAGCGATAACCACTCCTCTGACAGATATTCGGTAACAAGTCCTGGTCGGGGGTGAATAAAAAAGCCTCCAAATCCTGCATTGTGCAGATCTTTTACCATTCTGTCGATTTCTGTGCAGGTAATCACTTCGTTGAATACCAATAACGGACCTGACCGGTATGGACTGCCGGAATCCGGAAAGTTCTTCTCGATATCCCGAAAGCTGTGAACCTGCTGCCTTTCACATCCCGACAAAAAGCCAAGAATGATGCAGAGCAGCATACCCGATAGCAGGCCGGTAATTTTACTCCAGTGCATAAATGATCTATTTTGTTTGGTACACATAATTGAAACGCCCTTCTGGTGCTACATCACCATTGAGATACCAATCCATCGGATCCTCCTGTTGCATGTTGTCACTCCATTTAAATTCAAAGGTAAGCCTGTCTCTGCCGTCGGATATCCATGCAACCGGGAAAATGTACATCAGCTTGTTGCCCTCCATTTTGAGTGTGACACTGGCGATTTTTTCCCATTTGCCATCACTGTAGCGTTGCAGCTCTTTTCCTCCGTTGATGCGGAGATCGTATCCCATCCAGCCAGTATCATGATCCCGGTCGCTGTTGATATAGAGCCTCATCCAGTTCTCATCATCACCGGGTATGATTGTTTTCGCTGTTTCTGCCAGGAAAAAGATATTCTTTCCATCTCTTGCCACTTTCAAGGTGACAAAATCGTTGCGTCCGGATTTGTTGATGTAGTGGTTGGCCGGATTCAACACAGCCCCCGGATGATCTCTTGATTTTGTATCACCCTGATAATCAGAATATATTGGCTTTGCTTTATCCCAGTCACGCCAATCATCGATCTTCTGTTGTTTGCTTGCCTGTGGTACAGGGTTCACCCCCTTGTATCTGCGAATATTGGCCACCATCTGCATATAATTGTTATCTTTGAGCCCCACCGTCATGGTTGGTTCGATATCTCTGCTGTATTCAGGATCGGCTTGATCCACAAAATAGGAGTGCTCCGGGTTTCCGTCCAAGCTGTTCCATCTGCCTGCGATCCATTCGTTCCACCCCGTGATAAAGATAAATGGTACATTCTGTGCCAGGGCATGATCCCACTGTTCCTGGAAGTTATAGCCGTAGAAGATATCTTTCTCAGGATTTCCCGCATTCCCATTTCTATAGCTCCTGCCCCAGTTGTCCCTGTTCCCGTAAAATGCGGATCCTCCCATGCCGGCAGCCGGATTGGGATGTTGTGCAACCGATACATTGATGATCTCCCTTTCCCCTTTCAGATTCTTATATACATGCTGTGGCCTGACAAAGTCAATCCATGGCCATCCATTCTCCTGTACAGGTTCGTTGGGCCACTGTGACTCCCTGAAAGTGAAAAATGAGTGATAATCCTTTCCCTGCGCCTCTTTGGTTCTGCCTACAATCAATGGTTTCCCATCCAGATAATACCAGGTTTCCGGGTACCGGATTGCTGCCCCATCACGGTAGTAGGTATCGTAGATCTTCTGCATGGTCTCACCTGATTTGGTGTTCGTGTAATAGACCAATCGTGGCGGTTTTTTTCCCTGTTCTTGCAGGAAGCGAATCGCTTTCATCAGTGCCGTCGATTGACTTTCATAGATCAGGGCATTGGTGGCATCGATCACCAGGAAGTCGACCTGTGCATCGGTCAGCAACTGCATGTTTCGCAGGTGTATCCAGTAGTCGTCCCCCCTGTAATACCCATAGAGCGGTTCACCCCAGAAGTAATAACGGCCTCTGTTGGCCGATCCCCAATTCTCGTGATCCCCATCCTCCAGTACTTCCGGATGTCTGGGGATGATCTTGGAGAGATCCCATTTCCGTTCCGAAGTCTTTGATGCATTATCGCCCTGCCAAAGAAAGTAGAAAATACCTACAGCTCTGTTATCTTTGATTTTTCCAACCTCTTCGTAGCCTGGCAGCACTCTGCCCAGTTCATCTACACCGGCCAACGGATGAAAATAGCTGGTTTCATCCGATAGCTGTTCCATCGCTATGGGA
>JAAYJG010000226.1 GCA_012523055.1 Ruminiclostridium sp.
GGTGTTGGCTCTGGTGTTTACAAGAGCGTTCCGGAAGCATGCGAAGCAACCATTCAGGTAAAGACAAAGCAACAGGCCGATCAGGCAATGACAGCCAAATACAATGAATATTACAAGCTATATAAGAACCTGTATCAATCCCTGAAACAGGACTTTAAGACACTGGCCAAACTGGTTTGATGAGGATTCTCCTCTGTAATGAGTGGCATCAAGGAAACTGTAATGAGTGGCAGCAAGGGATACTAAAATGAATGGCATCAAGGAAACTGTAGTGATTATCAGCAAGGGATACAAAAATGAATGGCAGCAAGGAAACTATGGTAGCAGCAGGTTTAGGTTTACTTCTTACCGGAACCTGACTGCTGCCAAACTGAAACCCAATGGCACCCGGTAGATGGCTCATATAGCCGGAGTAAGACATTTTGCAGCAGCAAGTGCTGCAATGAAGAGTGAACATGAAAAATGTAACAGGCAACAACCAATACCTGAAGGAACTGAATCAGGCAGGCGTATTAGCTTTGATCCGCCAGAATGAAAGGCTTTCCAGGAAAGAATTATCCGATTTGACGGGCCTTTCACCAACTGCGTGCGGTAGCATCACCCGGCAGCTTATTCAGGACGGGTTTCTGTATGAAACCGGTCAGGGTGAATCTACCGGAGGACGCAAGCCCGTCATGCTTGAAATCAAACCCAACTCTTATTATGCGGCGGGGTTTGATATCGGCATGGAAGAGCTTCAGATGGTGGTTGCCGACATTACCGGGCAAATCCTGTACCAGCAAAGTCTGGAATACACCCTTGGGATATCGGTTGAAGAGGCCCTGGATCTGGTTTATGCAGAGCTTTCAGTGCTCGTTGGGAAACTGGGTTTGCAATGGGAGAAATTTCTGGGCTGCGGTTTGTCTATCCCAGGCCTTGTTGACAGAGGGACCAACCAGGTGATCATGGCCCCGAACCTTTCCTGGAACCATGTGGACCTGAAGGCAAAGGCTGCGGAAATCTTAAAAATGCCGGTGTACATTGAAAATGAAGCCATGTGTTCTGCCATCTGTGAAAACTGGATTGGAAAATGCAAAAGCATCGACAACTTTGTGGCCATCAATGTGGAGTCGGGTATTGGTGCCGGTATTTTTATAGGAGGCACCATATACCGTGGCTTTAGTGGAAGCGCCGGTGAAATCGGGCACCTGATCGTTCAGAAAAACGGCAGGCTGTGTGGCTGCGGTAACCATGGCTGTCTCGAGACCTATGCATCAACGCGGTATATGCTGCTGGAAGTGAATAATCGGTTGAATAGTGGGTATTCTTCCAACAGTATTCAAAAATCCAACAAGCCGCTGAAATGGGACAGGATCGTAGAAGCGGCCGAAAATGGGGATCCGTTATGCAGCGAGGTTTTGCATCAGGCGGCAAAATACCTGGGTTATGCGATGGCGTTTCTTATCAACACACTGAACCCCGAGGCCATTGTCCTTGGGAAAAGCTTTACACAATACGCATCCCTGGTGATGGACACATTAACACGGACAGTAAAGGAAAAAGCGTTGAGTTATCCGAATTCCAGGGTTAAGATCATGACCTCGGATTTCGGAATGAACTCGTCGGCATTGGGAGCCGCAATGATCCCCATCAGAAAAGTTTTTGGTAAATAGTTATACAATCAGAATAATGTGTGGTATATAGTTTTATAGTCGGATAATGCCTGGTAATTAGGTATTTAGTCAGATAACATTAGGAGAATATTTTTATAGGAGGTTCTTTACAATGAGCGAGTATTTCAAGAATGTATCCAAAATTCCTTACGAAGGAGCCCAATCAGACAATCCGCTGGCATTCAAGTATTACAATGCGGATGAAAAAATTGGTGGAAAAACCATGAAAGAGCACCTGCGCTATGCAGTTGCATACTGGCACACCTTTCAGGGAAGAGGTGCTGACCCGTTCGGCGGGGACGGCTCTGCCATCAGATCCTGGGATAAGATTACAGACAAGATGGATTTGGCAAAGGCAAAGGTGGAAGCTAACTTCGAGTTCTGTGAAAAGCTCGGTGTTCCGTTCTTCTGCTTCCATGACAGAGACATTGCACCCGAGGCTGACACACTGAAGGAAACCAACGCACGTTTGGATGTCATTGTTGCCGCTATTAAGGATCGCATGAAGAACAGCGACGTTAAGCTTTTGTGGGGAACAACAAACGCTTTTGGCAACCGTCGTTTCACCCATGGCGCATCTACTTCCAACCACGCATCTGTTTTTGCTTATGCAGCAGCGCAGGTTAAAAAGGCTATGGAAATCACCAAGGAACTGGGCGGACAGAACTACGTATTCTGGGGCGGCCGTGAAGGCTACGAAACCCTTCTGAACACAGATATGAAGCTGGAACTGGACAACTTGGGCAGGTTCTTGAGAATGGCTGTTGATTACAAAAAGGAAATCGGTTTTGACGGACAGCTGTTGATCGAACCCAAGCCGAAAGAACCCACAAAGCATCAATATGATTTTGACACCGCTACCGTTCTTGGTTTCTTAAGAGCGAACGGTCTGGAAGACTATTTCAAGATGAACATTGAAGCAAACCATGCAACCCTTGCAGGGCATACCTTCCAGCATGATTTACATCTGGCCCGCATCAACAACGCACTCGGCAGTATCGATGCAAATCAGGGCGACATACTCCTTGGCTGGGATACTGACCAATTTCCGACAAACATTTATGAAACCACATTGGCGATGCTGGAAGTTATCAAGATGGGCGGCTTCACCAAGGGCGGTCTGAACTTCGACGCGAAGGTCAGAAGAGCCTCCTTTGAGCCTGTCGATTTGTTCTATGGACATATCGCCGGAATGGATGCATTTGCACAGGGCTTCAAGATTGCCAGCAAGATCGTTGAAGATGGCAAGTTTGACAAGTTCATTGCCGACAGATATTCAAGCTATACCACCGGTATTGGAAAAGACATCGTAGCCGGAAAAGTTGGCTTTAAAGAACTGGAAGCATTCACACTGAATAACGGCGAGCCCGAAATCATTTCCGGACGTCAGGAAATGCTGGAAGCTCTGTTGAACCAGTATGTTCTTGGCAGCAAATAATATGGTCATTCAATAAAAGCATTTGCACGAGCTTTGTGCAAAACGCTTTTGATGAGCAGTTTCAGCTCCTGAGGGATTCGTCCTTCAGGAGCTGTTTTTCATAAGCGGACAGGCAGCTACTGTTCACAGGTAGCAGGCGCAGCCTGCTGAACGAAGTGAAGGATTTTGAATTACTTCTGACTAGATCCTTCACATCGCTCAGGAGGACATCGCTGCGCTCAGGATGACATTGCTGGCTGAAGATTACATCGCTACGTTCAGTATTAATCACATACTTCTGTAGCAACTTATGAACTTATTAAGCGTGTTTGTAACACAAGCAGGCGCCTGTCTCCGCACTAAAAAATGTGTTCAATCAATGAAAACGTGATATAATAACGTGGAAAGACAAATTGAAAATATGATTTGGATCACATATTTAACCTGAAAGTTGTGATATGGTAAAAACGGGCTTGGAAGAAGGCATGAAGTGATACGGGTGTAAGGCACTCATAGCACGGGTTTTCTGTAAAGGCCTTGCGTGGTGGAATGGATGCTTGAAATTGTCAGAGCAGTCGCCAGACAACTTGTTTTTTCAATATTTCTCGATTACAAGTATATTGTAGTTTACTTGTTTTTTTATATGGTTGTCAAAGTCAGGCTCGAGTTCCTTCAGGGGTTTGAGCAATGTATACCCGGCTGCAGGACAAAAAACACGCGGCAAATGATCGAAGAGCTTTTGCTGGCAGGCCTGATATCAGGCTTCTTCGGCGGAATTCTTACGGTGACACTGGGGCTGTATATCGAGCCTGAAGGGTTACAGACATTTCTGATCCTGATGGTGGCACTTGCACTGATCAATCACCGCCTTGTGAACCCTGCTTATGCAGGCGGGCTCCTGTGCTTGTTTGCTTTAATCTTCGGTTATGACAAGGTTCATGTACCATCGATGCTGTCATTAATAGCAGTCATTCAGCTTGTTGAGGCAGTGCTTGTATATGTAACCCGCAAGCAAGATAATATCCCAATTTTCATCCGCCATAAGGGGGAAATGACAGGAGCTTTTATCAAGCAAAAGTACTATGCGGTGCCCTTTGTTCTGCTTTCTCTGTCAGCCGCTCCATATGCTATATGGCAAAATCAGGTGCATATGGGATGGAGGACGATGTTTCAGGCCGGGCTGCCGACTGCGGCCGTAGCTGCGGTTTTCCTGCTGACCGGGGCCATTGGGGTGACAAACTACTCTTCCATAGCAATCTCAACAACACCGGAAGAGAAATGCAGGAATGATGCCATCAAGTTTCTCGCAGGCAGCCTGATTCTGTTTATAATGGCCTTTCTGGCGGTAAAAACAGAAGCTCTGCAGTGGGCAGGGGCAGTGTTCGCGCTGGTTTACAGGGAACTTGTTTATCAGGTTACCCTTTACTGTGAGCAAAGAAGGAAACCGCTTTACACGGTGGTGCGCCGAGGGTTAAGGATTCTCGAAATCATCCCCGGCGGAACAGCTGAAAAAATGAAAATGAAGCGGGGTGAAATCATTCTGAACATCAATGGCAAGCCTGTACAGACCGAAGATGGCATCCGTCATGTTTTGGCCGGCAGCCCCACCTTTTTATGGATGCATACCGAGGATCCCTCCGGCCAGATCAAGATATATGAGCATAAATGCTACCCGGACGGTGTGAAGGATTTAGGGATCATTTTGGTTCCAAGGGAGTGGGAGGTAACTTACCAGGTGGATGAATACGAGAACTTCACCATCATCCGTGATATAGTGAACAAGTTCAGGTTTAAATAGACCCAATGAACGCGAAGACGTTGATAAAACAGACAAAGGTATACATTGACATTTATTTGTCAGAGTGTTAACCTTTTTAAGCAGAATATATTACATAATTTCACTGCAGAAACTTATACTGATGAATAAGGTGCAATGAAATCATTACATACGGGTTTGGCAGGATATCCTGCTGCTATCCGTGATTTCAATCGAGGTGTTGATATGGATAAGAAGATTATTTATTTTGATCATGCGGCTACCACCTATGTGAAGCCGGAAGTATTTGATGCAATGAAACCATGGTTCACCGAGCTTTACGGGAATCCATCCTCCATATATTCGTTGGGACGCGAAAGCAAAAAGGCCATTGAAGAAGCCCGGGCACAGATTGCCTGGTGCCTGAATGCCCACCCCACCGAGGTTTATTTCACAGGCTCGGGCACTGAAGCCGATAATTGGTCCATCAAGGGTGTCGCCTTTGCCAACCGGAAAAAGGGCAAGCATCTGATCACCTCAGTCATCGAGCACCATGCGGTTCTTGAAGCCTTCGTGTATTTACGCAAGGAAGGCTTTGAGGTCACTTACCTGCCGGTGGATGAGAACGGTCTTATTAATCCGGAAGAGTTAGAAAAGGCAATCAGGCCGGACACCACCCTGGTCAGTATTATGTTCGCCAATAATGAAATAGGTACCGTTCAGCCCATTCAAAAGCTGGCTGCCATCGCGCATGAGAAGGGTGCAATTTTTCATACCGATGCTGTGCAGGCAATGGGGAATATCGCGGTGAACGTCAAAGATTTGGGTGTGGATCTGCTGTCCATGTCTGCCCATAAGTTTTATGGGCCCAAGGGTGTTGGTGCACTATATGTGAAAAAAGGTGTTAAGCTGGATAATTTCATGCACGGCGGTGCACAGGAAAGAAACAAACGGGCGGGAACTGAAAATGTTCCTGGCGTCATCGGGCTTGCCACTGCGTTAAAGCTGGCCACTGACAATCTGGAGGCCTACAACAAGCATTTGCAAACGCTCAGTAACCGTCTGGTGGATAAAGTGATGGAAAGAATTCCATATGTCCGGTTAAATGGTGACAGAAAACAGCGTCTTCCGGGCAATGTGAACCTCTCGTTCCGTTTTATCGAAGGGGAGTCCCTGCTGCTGATGCTGGACATGAAGGGAATACAGGCATCGAGTGGTTCCGCGTGTACTTCGGGTTCTCTCGACCCGTCCCATGTGCTGCTGGCAATCGGTTTGCCCCATGAAATTGCCCATGGCTCCCTGCGAATTACCTTTGGAGAAAAGAACACCGAAGAAGAAGTAGATTTTTTAGTTGATAATCTGGAAGAGATCGTGGGAAAACTGAGAAAGATGTCCCCCTTATATGAAGATTTTGTGAAGCAGGATAGAAAGTGAGGTTGGTGCGGATGTACAGTGAAAAAGTAATGGATCATTTTTCAAACCCGCGCAATGTTGGGGAAATAGAGAACGCCGATGGAGTTGGTCAGGTAGGAAACGCTAAATGCGGCGACATCATGAAGATCTATCTGAAGATAGAAAACGATGTTATTGTTGATGTAAAGTTTAAAACCTTTGGCTGCGGCGCCGCTGTTGCCACCAGCAGCATGGCTACAGAGCTGATCAAGGGAAAAACCGTGGAAGAAGCGTCCAAGCTTACAAACAAGGCTGTTGCGGAAGCTTTGGACGGCCTGCCGCCGGTGAAGATGCATTGCTCGCTTCTGGCGGAAGAAGCTGTTGCTGCAGCTTTGGATGACTACAGAAAGAAGAATGGCCTTAAGGTTTCCACTGCGGTGGAATGTCAGGGCTGCTGTGGAAAATGCGGGGAAATCCGAGAGGATTGAGCATAAAATAAGTATTGCGAATGCCGCCCCATTTTCATCCGGATAGAGAATAACGGTTTTACATGCCGGCTATTCTCACAGCGTTAGTGTTATAGTTTGATTTATCAAATACTCACAGTGGGGCTTGAGCCCACAACTGAAATAGACATTGATTGTGCTTTGCCATAAGGAGACCTGCCCATGAGACTGTTTTATGCCATCGAGCTGGATGACAGCACCAGGGGGCTTCTTGTTGACAACCTGAATAAGCTGAAGCCAAAGGCGGTTAGGGCTAATTATACCCGTGCTGAAAACCTTCATTTAACACTTCGGTTTATGGGTGAAATTGAAATCGGATACGTCGCAGTTCTAAAAAAAATTCTGGATCTTATTGCCGGAAGATTTTCAGCCTTCCATCTTGAGCTGGCTGAACCCGGCATATTTGAAAGAGGCAATAAATCCATTGTCTGGTGGGGGCTGAAAGGCAATGAGCAACTGAACAACCTTCAAAGTGCTTTGGAACAGGAGATTCGCCTGAACGGCTTCGCTGCTGAAACCAAGGCATACAGTCCCCATATCACCCTGGCAAGGGAATTCGTTTCACAGGATAGCGTTGTCAATGTGATAAAGCTGTTGCCATCCTTGAACCATTCATTCCGTGTTGGTGCTATCTCCTTAATGGAAAGCACCCGCCATGAAGGAAAGCTGGCATATTTGTGCCGGTATCGGGCAGAGCTGGGGAGAATTATCTCCACCGAAGCGCAGATAATGAACCCTCAGCCTGAGGGGAACTGCTGAGATTGGTGGAAAGGTGGCTTTCATGAACAAAAAAGTAATGATTGGCATGAGCGGAGGCGTCGATAGTTCGGTTGCCGCTGCGATACTGAAGCAGGAAGGCTATGAGGTTACAGGAGTAACGATGAAAATTTGGCCTGAGCAGCCGGGAACCGTTTCACCCGAGGGTGGATGCTGTTCCCTTTCTGCCGTGGAGGATGCGCGGCGCGTAGCTTTTCA
>JAAYJG010000227.1 GCA_012523055.1 Ruminiclostridium sp.
ACACATCACCATGTGCAAAGTTGATCAGCTTAATAATACCGTATACCATTGTATAGCCCAAAGCTATCAATGCGTAAATGCTTCCCAATGATATACCATTGATAATCTGCTGTAAGAATTGTTCCAATGACTTCCCCCTCTTTCAGCACCGACCTTGCTTTCTATTAGTGAAAATGAGTTGAACGGGAAATGGGTTGCCCAGCTCTGAGATATTTTGGGTCAGGCATCTTTTGATACCAGGTATGGGCTGGAGTATAGAGGATTTTACAAGTAAAAACCAACAATTCGGGAGCGTACCGCAGGAGCGTACCGCAGGAGCGTACCCACTGGAACGCTCCCCCGGGAGGATGACCCAATCCTGGAACGCTCCCCATGAGCGACCCGTTAGCCAGATGAGGGCGATTTGCACGCCCTCATCCATAAAACAAGAATATTCAGTTTCAGATTATGGATTTACCTTCAAGCTTGAATCCTGTACGCCATCCTTCAGACCAATCACGACGATGGACTTTACAGGGTTGTGGTTTTCATCAACGCTGAGGGTTCCCGTAACGCCTACGAAGCCTTTGGTTGTTTCCAGAGCGTTCTTCACGGCTTCGCCGGTATACGATTCGGCACGCCCGATTGCTTCTATCATAAACTTTGCACAGTCATAGCCCAGTGCATTGAAAGCATCGGGTTCCTTGTTGTATTTTGCCTTAAAATCAACAATAAATTTCACCACAGCCGGGTCCTTATCCAAAGAAGAATAATGGTTGGTGAAATATACATCGTTCAGCGCACTTGCGCCAGCCAGTTCAAGAAGGGTGGGGGAGTCGAAACCATCGGCACCCAGAACCGGTGCGTTAATACCCTGTGCGCGGGCTTGCTTGATGATAAGGCCTGCTTCGTTATAATAACCTGGGATATAGATTACATCAAAGGTTTGCCCTTTGATCTTGGTGAGAATCGCATTAAAATCGGTATCTTTGGCAACGAACGCTTCTTCAGCGACAATGGTTCCGCCGGCAGCAACAAAGGTATCCTTGAAGTTCTTTGCAAGGCCTTTTCCATAGTCACTGGAGCTGTCCATGATAATAACGGCTGATTTGGCGGAAAGGTTGTTTAAGGCGAAATTGGCCATAACCGTTCCCTGGAAGGAGTCGCTGAAGCAAACACGGAAAGCGTATTCCTGAACACCTGCGCTGGTGACGGTAACGTCATCGGCTGTAGCTGAACCGGAAGCTACCGGAACCTTGTTTTTGTTGGCCACAGGGATTTCTGCCTTGAAAGAACCGGAGGTTGCCGGGCCAAGGATCGCAATCACCTTATCCTGTACAATCAGCTTGTTGGCAAGTGTTGTAGCCTGATCGGGCTCGGATTTATTGTCATACTTGATAGCTGTAATCTTTTTGCCATTAATGCCGCCGGCTGCATTAACTTGCTCGATAGCAAGCTCAATACCATCTACGGAGCTTTGCCCGTATGTAGCAACCTCACCGGACAATTCGTAATTGATGCCGATTTTGATTTCGGTAACATCTTTAT
>JAAYJG010000228.1 GCA_012523055.1 Ruminiclostridium sp.
AACAGACTATTTTATTTTTATGAAACCGACAAGTGACTCATTTTTAATGCATGAAGAGATAGAATGGCAGCCCGCCGGTGAAGGGATACGCAGACAGATCCTGGGATATGACGAAAAAATGATGATGGTGAAAGTGGCATTTGAAAAGGGTGCAGTTGGCTATGCACATGCACATTTTCACGCGCAAAGCACCTATGTGGTAAGCGGCGTCTTCGAGTTTACCGTCGACGGTAAAAAAAAGATCGTCAGTGAAGGAGACGGCCTCTATATCGCGCCCAACATCACCCACGGGACAAGCTGCCTGGAAGCAGGCACCCTGATCGATGTTTTCAGTCCCCTAAGGGAAGATTTCCTTTCCTGACTGTCAGACAATGTAGCAGGGGGATAACCCTAGCCGTCATTTTGTCTCTTCAATGCTCTTTTCCACCTCTTCCAGCAGAAAGATTGCACTGTCATAGATTTTTTGCAGCCGGGGATTGATACCCTCATACATAAGGTATTCACCGGGAAAAAGTTTGTTATTACCCCAGAAACTGGATTTATCCACATTCAGTTCGGATAGTTTGTACCGTTTTTGCGGATCGAGACCATGCAACCTGAGTAGTTGTGAGTTTCGCGTTCTCCCCTGGTATTCGAAGCAGTAGTCGAAAACCACTGCCCGTTTCTTGTCTTTGCTTACATACATGATCGCATAGAGTCCTTTTCCTTCATAGGGAGAGATGATTCTGTAGAGATCACCCTTCATCACAATGTCCCTGATACCTTTATAGTTCTCAATGGCTTTCCTGGCAAAAATCTTTTCTTCCCCGGAAAGATCCTTTGGCTGCAATTCCATACCGAAGCGACCACTCATTGCCATATCAAACCTGAACTTGAGAGGGGTAATATTTCCGGTCTGATGATTTGGAACGGCCGAAACATGTGATCCGGTAACCAGTGCAGGATAAATCATATTGGTCCCGTACTGAATAAATATGCGGCTTCGGGCATCGGTATTATCGCTTGTCCAGACCTCCTGATGGTATTTCAATGCACCGTAATCAACGCGCCCCCCACCTGATGAACAGGCTTGAATCAGCACCTGTGGGTATTTGGCTCTGATTCTTTCATATACGTTATAGAGTCCCCGTATATACTCAATCCAGAAGTGTGATTGTCTGTCGGCGGGAAGGAATGCAGAACCTACGGACTCCACGTGCCTGTTGGCATCCCACTTGATGTAGGAGATATTCTCCGATTGCTGCATCACGTCGTCGAACACCCCAAAAACGAACTCCTGCACCTGAGGATTTGTCATGTCGAGCAACCACTGCCCGCGGGTAGTAGGTACCGGTCTGCCTTTTGCCTGTACGATCCATTCGGGATGATTTTCCGCCAGTTCACTCTTCGGGTTCACCATCTCCGGTTCTATCCAGATACCGAATTGAAGGCCCTTGTTCACGGCATAGTCGGCCAGGTAAGATATCCCGCGGGGTAACTTATCCCGTGCCACCTGCCAGTCACCCAGTCCCTGGTTACTGCTGTTGCGGGGATATTTGTTCCCAAACCACCCGTCATCCAGGACAAACATTTCAAGCCCCATATCGGCGGCCTCATCCATCATATCGGTCAGGGTCTTTTCATTGAATGTAAAGTAAGCTCCTTCCCAACTGT
Organism: Ruminiclostridium sp.; assembly: GCA_012523055.1. Taxonomy (GTDB): domain Bacteria; phylum Bacillota; class Clostridia; order DSM-8532; family DSM-8532; genus JAAYJG01. The sequence continues at coordinate 1,654 of JAAYJG010000228.1, forward strand.
TGAGC
>JAAYJG010000229.1 GCA_012523055.1 Ruminiclostridium sp.
CCTTCTGCAATGCAAACGGAGTGTTCAGAATATGCCCGATGAGGAAATAGCTTTCCTGGGACAGACTGAGGCCATTCACTCCTTTAGCTTTCTGGTCCTGCATCATTTTCAGAAAAGAGTTATAATCTTTCACGTCGGCCGGGTCAAGCATGCTCTTGTTGTAGACCAGTCCAAACCCTTCCACGGTATAGGGGATGCCGACCACCTTCCCGTCGATGACATTGGCCATTCCCTCAGCGATTTTGTCGATGAAGGATAAACCACTTAAGTCCTCCAGGTAATTTTTCATCTGGTTTGATTCCGAGCCGGGTGCCAGTGAAAAAACCACAGGTCCCTGATTGTTCGCAAGCTTTGTTTTCAACTGCTGGAAGTAATCGTCACCGGTTGTTCCCCAAACCTCAACCTCCACGCCTGTTTCTGCCTTATACTCTTCCGCCAGCGCTTCCATTTGGTCTGTAATTTCCACCTTGGATTGAAATACGATGATTTTTTCAGCGGATGATTGTACCCCACCAGTGTTGACGCCTGGAATTGTGCATCCGGTGAACAGAAGCCCCGTCATGATGCAGCATGCCAATAACACGACTGTAAATTTTCCTTTTTTCATGTTCCCTTCCTCCTCACAATTTGGTATAACGTTTCACCACTATAATATGGTAAGCGAAAGAAAATGTCAATATAATCTATGACATTTTCCAAGATTTATTCATCTTTTCATCTGAAGAAGGATGTTTTAACGTCTCGATAGAAAATAATTGATTTATTTACGGGAAATGCTTTATAGTTTCGGTAAAATTTTTAGTAAAATTTTTATTTTTTACTTGACACTGTCTCTCTCCAGCGAACCTGGGCAGATATTTTAAAAAGATCCACATTCCTTTTTCCCATGATGTTTTCGATGAGATATTGGGCTGCAAGGTATCCGCGTTCATAGTTCGGAATATCCACTGTTGTAAGGCCCATGGCCTCGGCCAGGTCACTGTTGTCAAAGCCTGTAACGGCGATGTCTTCCGGAACCCTTATCCCGTTTTGCGATAAGGCCTTGATTGCGCCAAGCGCCATATTGTCATTTACACAAACCAGAGCTTCGGGAAGTTCCCCGCTGAGCATGAATATTGTTGCAGCAGTAAAACCGCTTTTCTCACGATAATCTCCTGAAAAGTAATTTTTACTCGGAAAATAGATATGATTTTCAACCAGTACATCCAAAAAAGCCTGATATCGCTCCTGAGTGTCATTGGTTTGTTCCGGGCCACCGATAAAGCCGAATTTCCTGTATCCGCGGTCGACAAGGCCTTGTACAAGCTCCTTCATGGGGTCATAATTATTCACGACGATGCATTTAATAAACGGGTTTTCAACCACTCTGTCCAGAACAACAATCGGGTAGTTTTCCTTTGCCGTTTTAAACAGCACCTCATTTTTCATGCCCATATCCAGGGTGATGCATCCGCTGGTCATATTGTTGCGCATGAACTTCTCACAGGATTTGATGGTACAGATCATCAAATCAAACTCGGTTCTGTTGACATAGTCGTTAATGCCATTGATAATTTTTAGATAAAAGGTTCGGTCGAAGTCGCTGAAATTAAAAAGAATGATGTTGCTGTTCCCGCGCTTCAAGCCCCTGCCGGCTGCATTGGGGTAGTATTCAAGCTCTTCACAGATCTTCAGAATTCTGCTTCTGGTTTCTTCACCAACGTTTTTCTTCCCGTTTAGAACATTGGATACGGTAGAAAATGATACCCCGGCAGCTTTAGCAACATCCTTGATCCCAGCCATACGAATCCCTCCAGTTTTTTCTTTCATTTTACTGCTTTTCAGTAAAACATTCAACTATTTTACTTTAAAACTATCCAGAACTTCAGCTTTCCTCATGATAGAAAAACAGTACTTGAAAGCTTTCTGTCGGGAACCGCTACATTCTTTTCACTGGTTTCAGGCTGCTGCCCGATTTGCGAAATCCACATGCGTGTTGTCTTTCAACACATGCCAAATTGACAAAGGAGAGCGGTTCCTTGACTCAACTTACTGGGACAAGGTACCTGTCCCCTTTGTCCCTTTGTCTCTTAAATATAAAGTGGGTGGAGATTATTTCATCTCCACCCATTATGCATTGCCAAAGCAGTGTTATTGACTTACAGTTCCATTTATTACTCAGCAATCATTTCTTCAAGTATCCTGACCGCATCCATGATGTACTTCGGACATTTTGTTTTGAATACACCGGCCTGCCTTGCAGCATTTAGTTGTGCCTCATCACCCAGGTCATAGTTCAGAAGTTGCGTACAGTTGATTGTTCCATTGATTTCCTTGAAGCGCTTGGAGAATTCCCTTACTTTCTGATAGGTCAACGCTTTTTTCTCTGATTCATGGGCTTCACTTTGTCCGTATATCAGCCCCAAAACCATGAACGCACCTGAAACCGCCCCACAAACCTCGCCCAGATGACCAATACCGCCTCCAAAAGAACAGGCAATCTTCCGCGCCTGGCTTTTGTCCAAACCATATTCTTCACAAAAAGAAGAAAACACCGACTGTGCGCAATTAAAACCGCTGTTGAAACATTCACCTGCATATTCAACCTTGTTGCTCATTGAAACCCCTCCTCATTTTCTGTATAATTATACACCTTATTGCATATTTATTCAATACTCTTTTAAAATTGAAATGAACATTCATGCATCCTTCATATTTAAAAACTGCCTGAAGGGCTCTTGAAACAACTAGCAAGAGGAATATCTTCTGTCCCTTTCTGAAGTTTATGTTTAAATTTCTTTAAGCTCTTTCCTGAATTGTAACTTTAATAAAGTCTCCAGGTTGTTTACCGATTTTAGCTCGTATATCTTTCCGGAATCCGATGATATGGCATGGGGTCTTCATTTTTACAAGACTGCCTTCATAGGGTTCACCATCAAAAGTTGCCGTGACCGGTACCCTGCCCTTTCCGAATTCCTCCTTCACGCCAAAGGGGATTTCCACATAGGCGCCGTCAATGTCCGGAACCTTTTTGATCTCGGCTTCAAACTCATACACCTTGCTCATTTTTATCTCCTTCAATTGCCCCTGCCTTGTTAATCACTGATCACTTCTTCACAACTTCAAATATTTTGTAACTAAAATCAGCAAACAGCACCATGGGTTCAGTATGAACCCCCGTTGGGCCTGGCCAGCTAATGAATTGAAGATCAATGATTTCTTTTCCAAACAGCTTCCCCTCATCGTCTTTTTCTATGAAAAGCTGTGAGCCATCCGGCTTCAATAATAATATGCCATATTGGTTCCCATTATTTGTGATGATAGCGCTCTCGCTCATCTTATTCATCCGGAAGCTTTGCGGTATTTTTATTTCGAGAGGTTTCCAATAATCATCTTGAGGGAAGTATTTCCTGACAGTTCCGGTTTCACGGTTTAATTGCAGGCAGGCTGTTGAATAGCTGCAATGATTCATAGAAGGAGCATTCGGGAGAATCGTCCAATCCGACAGACTTTTTTCAACAGTCTCCAGCGTTTGAAGATTGAATTTATAGATCTTATTTTTATCATTTAAAACAATAATGTCATTGTTCCCTTCCCGGTAGCTTCCAATACTTCGGACATCTCGCAAGCTTCCCTGACTTAGCCTGTAAGCATACTGCAAAGTGAACTGACACCATGCCCCCCAGGTTCCCTGTAAAAATGCAATAATACTGTTTTGTTTATCTATCAGAATCAATCCATTATCATTATTATATTGAAGCAGGTTATTGCTGAAAGCTTCCGGCAATTGAATACAAAATGCCCTGTCGGGTTCAAACCATTTGCGGTAGTAACCTGTTGGCTGTCTGATGATTCTGTTCCCGGGATATACGGCTTCCAGATTTAAGTAGTGATGACCGGAGTAAGCTATATCATACGATAGCGGTTTCCCAAACTGCTCGATTTCATCAGGGGGGATTACCGTTATCGGTATTTGTATTCCAGCAAGCTCCGCCATTGGAATAAGGTTTTCCTTGGAAAGCAAGCTGTTGTTTTGGTATTCCTCTGTATCCAAATATATAATTTCGTATATTTTACGTCGTTCCTGATCACACCTTACTTCAATGGATATTTGCAACTCATCATCATTTACATAATAACTGGAATAATCAATTTCTTCTGCGATCTGCTGCATAATCTCGCGGAAGGAAGCCTGTTGATCATAGATAAGGTCTTCTTTCAGCTTGACAGAAAAGACTGGATATAAACGGTCATATTCATTTTCCAGAGAAACGGATATCAATGGAATACTATTTTGAAGGAAGACTGGCTCAGCCATAGCCTTCCACCTTTCCGGTGAATCCGGTTCGCCATTGTATTGCATATCCTCGCTAAAATTGTTATCGCGGCAGTTTATATTGGTCAGTTCAATGGTGGGGCTGTTATGCCGGATAAAATATGCGAAATGATTATTATTGATCAAAGTATCTGCGATGCGAAGATTGTTCGAAGACGTAAAATCCAATAAAGTATGGCCTTCATTGTCCGTTAATATACAATGATCCATTTCGATATTCTCTGATAATTGAACAATAGCTGCTCCGGAACCGCATTCTTCAATCACCGAATCCATTAACTTCAAGCCTGCGCAATTTTGAGCCGTAAACCCGTATGCACCGCAGCCATATAGTGTGCAGGTGTGAATAATGATATTCCGGCATGAATTGAATTGAAGCACTTCGGCTGAACATTCTCCGTTATAAGCTTCGACCCCGTGCCCCATGATAAGGTTTTTCAAGGTCACATTCTCAGAGTTTTCAAAACAGATAACAACAGATTCCTCATCCAGGGTAGCAATCTCAACAGTCCCCTCTTCCGCTGCTTCAATTGCAAGATTCCTGACATCCTGAACCTTCAGACCGCGGTAATAGCCATCCCCCTCTACAGACCACGACACATGCGGATTGTTGATGGGATCCCTTATTTTATCAAAATCATAAACTCCCGGTTCCAGTCGGATGGTTCTGTCGGAACCCAGGACAGAAATGAGTTCGTACACATCTGAAACAACTACTTTGTCACCGGTGTGTTCCGGAGTTATATCATCATAATCTGTTACAGGCTGGTAGTCTAGTTTGTACAGTTTCCTGCCATCATAAAAATTACTGCCAATTTCAACAAATCGGGTTCCGTCCCACTGATATGTGCTGCTTCCAAACACTCCGGTTGTAACTCTATGCCCGATAGATATAGAGTCCGCGCTAAAGTCAACAAACTGATGGATACCCTCAACGCCCAGAGAATAAAGATCGATTCCTTTCCAGTCATTGCCCTCCAGGCTGAACACCATATATTCGGGATATTCCCAACCATCATCCGTCACACAGACTTCCGGGGTGCTGTCCTTAAACAGGTCTGAAATGGTCAGTTGCGTAAAAAAAGTATCAAACACCTTGGGTACCCCGAATTCTGTGAGCTTTCCTTCCTCCCGGTGTATCATGGACAGAATGCTTTTATTTCCCGGATCAGATACATCTCTGTACAAAAAAATGATTTCATCCTGCAAATCATCATTTATATCCGCCACTTTAACATCCAGAAGCATATCGTTATGTTTGAAACACTTCCACAATTGATTGGCCACCGACAGGATGATGGAGTTGTCATCTTCAGCCTTCCTCATACTGTCTGCAATGGTATTGATTTGAACAAAGTCCATCAAATTATTATGATCAGGTTGGCTTACCTGTTCATGGGACAATGGTATTTCTGCAGGATTTTGAACCTGTTTCGGCGCATCAGAAGGTTCAGGCGGTTTTACCGCATTTGAATGGTCGGAAGAATTCTGTGGGAATGGATTACTTTGCTGCGTTGCGTTGTTTTGTGAACCCAGTATGTCTTTTTCAGGCTTTGAAGTTATGTTATTCTCCTGTCCGGTTTTATTCTGTGTGTCCGAAGCTATGCTTTGCGGTTCATTCATTAATCCGCTATGTTGCTCAGCGGTTTTGTTGCTGCTCTGACAGGATGTAAAAGCAATGAATAAGGGAAGAAGCAGATATATCCATTTTCTTTTCATCATACACCTCGCGGCTTGTTCCAGGGAATGGTTCTACATCGTAGGATCCACTTTTATTTCTTTATATGTAATTTATTAACATCGCAAGACTAGCTTATCATGTTTGCTATTCACAGTCAAGACATAGAACCGTGTTCTGCCTTATGCATGTGCTCTGAAGTTACTCCTGTTAATTCTGGGACAAGGTACCTGTCCCCTTTGTCTCACGATAAAACACAGCTGTTGCCAGTATACCCAGCAACAGTAATGCTATGCTTAAGACAAAGGGTAATACTCTTGAGATGTCACTTAGCAACCCGCCGATGTATCCAAAAGGTACACTCACCAGCATGACTGTGGTTTGAAGCAAAGCCATGATTCCTGATCGCTGGTCAGGATCCACATGAATTGCAACCAGTGATTCTCGAAGCATCCCTAAAACAGCCACACCCAAAGCTTCAAAAACCAATGAAAGCGATAATATGACATACCCCAAAACACTTGTCTTTGTGATTGAAATCAGCAGTATGCAACTGATGATGGAGCTGATGAACCCTGCATACAGCGGCCATTTCAGCTTTGTTTGCCTGATATGTGAGATGACTGTAAAGAACAGCACAATGGAAATAATGCTCTTTGCCATCGGGAAGATCGGAAGTAAAGTATCAGGTATTCCGATGCGTCGTGACGCGATAATCTGCCAGAAGGTCATTCCAAGCATGGCGACAATCTCCACCAGGATGCTGATGATGATTGCGAATTTTGTCCCGGGGGAAGACGCTATTTTACTTAATGCGCCTTTATATCCGGACAGCATTTGTTTCCATGACAGATCGCGGGTAGCCTCCTGTCTGATTTTCCCAACTGCCGTTTCGGTTGAAAACCGATACAGGATTAACAGCTTTGCCGTCATGATAACGAATGCATTAATATAGAGTATCCGTATAGCCGGTGCAAGTGTCAGCTTCGCTACCAAAACTGAAGATATGGGTGCAAACAGTGCGGAAAGATTTGCAGAAATCATCACAAGGGAATAAATGTGGGTGATTTTATCCTTTGGAGCATCCTCGACCAATAGACAATCCCAGGAGACTGTGGGTATCTTCATCATACCGTTAAGCAATGCGGCAACAACAAAGAACCAAAAGCCCTGGCTGAATGCCCATATCAGGCATGGAAGGCTCCACGCAAGAAAATCAAAGATGACCGTACTCTTCCTGCGACCTAGTTTATCGACGATAGCTCCGGACAGGAATGCAAAGATCATTTGTGAAAACATATAAACCGAAGAAACAATTCCCACCTGTACATCATTCATGCCGAAGGTCAGCATGTATACCGTAGCATAAGGCAGGCACAGGTTCATTGAAAGGCCCCACATGGGTTCGGTATAAACACAGGCGCGGGGGTTTCCGCGTAGTTCTACAAGAGAACGCAGTAATGGATGTTTTAGCAGCAGCTTTTTCA
>JAAYJG010000230.1 GCA_012523055.1 Ruminiclostridium sp.
ATGTATATGCCACAGCGGACGAGGCGAAAATCACCCAGGCTATTTACAACTTACTTACCAATGCTGTTAATTCCAGTACGAATGACAAGCATATTGTTGTAAGACAAAGCAGGGCACAAAATAAAGTGCGCATTGAAGTGGAAGATCATGGTGAGGGGATTACACCAGAAAACATTCCTTATATTTGGGACAGGTATTATAAAGTTGACAAAAAGCATAAACGTGCAATCACAGGAACAGGGCTTGGACTATCCATCGTCAAAAAAATCTTTGACCTTCACCACGCGGATTATGGTGTGGAATCAGAACTTGGGAAAGGCTCCGTCTTTTGGTTCCAGTTAGCATTAAATTAGTGTTCACCGCAAAAAACCCCGGCAAAGGGCGTTTGTCAAAGGGATAACTCAAAACAAGTAATCTTTGACCGACACTCTTCAAGCGGAGCAACAACAGTAAAGACCACACCGAAGGATAAAACCTTTTGTGTGGTCTTACTGTTTTACGGGAACAGCGGCCTGACTATTCAGTCTTTCGCAGCGCAGAACTCCGAAATCTCCGCCGTGGACATATCATTCTGTCTTCAGATGATTTATCCAATCCCAGTAACTTTGTTTTGTCTATTTCTGGAATGACGGTATCGTTGAAAAATATGAATAATAACGCTATAATAACTATATAGGTTCGCTTTTACGCTAATTAGGGAGACGGAAGCCATGGAGTTTAGCAAGGTCATAAAAGATATTCGGATAAAAGCCCTGCTCAGTCAGGAGGCTTTTGCCAAAGAGATCGGTGTCTCTTTTTCTACGGTTAACCGCTGGGAAATGGGAAAGGCGAAACCGCGCTATGATGCACTGAAGAGAATAAAAGCATTCTGCGAAAAGAATAAAATTTCATTTGAAGTGGTCGAGCAGTATTTGGCGCAGTAACATCGCCAGAGGCTATGTGCTGCAATGAATGCTGAAAGGATAAAAATCATGACAGGATTTAAAATGTTAAATAGCCGCAGGCTTTCTGTTAACGGATTCTCTTTTCTCTTTGCCTATATTCTGTCGTTCCAGTTTGAGGGACAGGTGTTGTACAGCTTGCTGGATCTGCATACGGTGGATGCCTCCACCTACATATTAATGGCTAGTATCGCACATTTTGCAGGGCTTTTTACCTGCGGTCTGTTTGTCAGATCTCAGGCAGCCGTCAAAAATATGATGCTCGTCGGTATGGGCTTATGCTTAGCCGCCACCATTCCTTTCTTTTTTCCTCTCCCTGTTCTATGGATGGGAGGTCTGATTATCAGCGGATACTTTAGCGGCTGTGCGGTGGCGGCATGGGGCTTTTTTCTCAGAGCCTTTACGCCCAAGAACAAGCGCATTAAATCCTGCGCCGATGTTCTGATATATTCCAATCTGCTGATGATTGCAGTCAACGTGGTTGCCATGAACCGGTCGCCGTTTATCGGGCTAAGCCTCTCTATGCTTTGTCTTGTAATCGGAGCGGTATTTATTTGGATGCTGCCTGCGGAGCCGGAGAATGAGCAGAACAAAATATTAAGTGACAAGATGGGGGGCATCAAAAATCCACTGTTGCTATTGTGCCTTTTTGTGTTCATCATCACCATTAATTCCGGCTTGATGTATCAGGTCATCAACCCCGCTTTTGAGCATCTGACAGGGCTGGTAAGCTGGTATTGGGCTGTGCCTTATATCGTGGCGCTCGCTATTATGCGCAACCTGCCCATGAAAGCAAAGCGTTCCAGAACCTTGTATGTTGGAATGGCAATGATCATGGGAGCGTTCATCAGCTTTATGCTGCTGGGAAGAAACACTTCCGACTATCTGATTGTGGATACGCTGATGCTCGGTGCCTGCGGTATTTTTGATCTGTTTTGGTGGAGCATCATTGGAGAAATGCTGGATTACACCGATAACCCGGCGCAGCTGTTTGGCATCGGTCTTTCCGCCAATGTGCTCGGTGTCCTTTGCGGAGGTGTTCTTGGAATGGCGGGCACATCCATGGGACTTCCAGGCGCGGAGGTGGCGGTGCTTGCCCTTACGGTTATTTGTGTTACCCTGATTATGCTGCCTCCCCTCAACCGTCAGCTTGTTTTATTATTGAAAAGCCATGCCTACCTTGCTGCTTATGATAATTTAGGTCAGTCACAGCAAACGGACATTATACGTCAGGCGAAGACCCTTGATCCTCTGACTGTCCGGGAGCAGGAGGTATTACAGCTGATTCTTTCCGGCAAATCAAACCGGGAAATCGCAAAAAATTTGTTCATCAGCGAGAACACCGTTAAAACACACGCAAGAAGTATTTTTTCAAAATACGATGTTTCAAGCCGGGCAGAGCTGATCAGCACTCTGCTGAAATACCAAGCCGGCGAATGACCAACAAAACCATATAAACACTTGATCTGACCAGCCTCTCACCCAAAAGGATGAGAGGCTTTTTTGTGAATTCATCCTTTCGAACGATGCTTTTCGAAAGATTCTTATTTATAATTAAACCGGAGGAAGAGGTATGGTGCAAATGAAATTGATCAGTAAACGGCGCAATGGATATGCGTTGTTGTTCGCAGCCAGTATTTGTCTGGCGGTGTGGCTCGGTATTGCGTTTATGACAGAAGCAGTTTTCGTCCTTGGAGCCATCAGCCTGATTTCTCTCCTGCTTTTGGTGAGACAGAGCCGTCTGCTTTATGATGCAAGGCTCATTTGGGATAATCGCATCCTTGTGGTGCCGTCCGCTTTCATCTTTATGCCGGGTTGCCAAATTAAAAAAGATACTTATGAAACCGTCGTATCTACCTTTGGTGTCCTCGTCGGCAGTGAAATCTACCGATGGGGCCTCGACGGGGTACATGGCGTGCGACTACACACTGTCCGCATTGATAAGGAATGGATGTACCTGACCTTTGGCGACGCGGCTCAGACCATGCGGGTAGAGCTGCTGCACGGCATGCCCCAAAAGCAGGCGGTACTGGATACTGCACAAAAGCTGCTTCATGAAACCGGTGTAACGGCAGACATCACTGGATGGTAACACACCAAAAACGAGAGATTAATTTTAGAAGGAGTGAGTATTATGGGTAAATTCTGCACGAGCTGCGGTACAGCTCTGAATGAGGGAGCGAAATTCTGCTCTGGATGCGGCGAAGCCACCAAAAATCAAACAGTTGAAACTGATTCAAAGCAAGTAAACTTCGAGCCGTACGGAAGAGTCGGATTTTCCGATAAAATTAACGATCCGAAAATCGTGGAATCAATAAAAAAGAGCAAAAAGTTTTCACGCGGTTGCGCTTTTATCATGATACCGTTGCCGCTCATAATCTATCTGATCGTCAGTTTTGTGTCCGATGAAGTTAATACTACCGATGCGCTTGTTATAGGCGGCGCAATATCCGTTGTTTTTTTACTGATCAACTTACTTTCAATCTATATTTCAAATGCTAAACGCGGATGGGACGGCGTTGTTACAGACAAGCGCTATCAAAATAAAACAAGACGGGTGAAAAATGGAGATAACTGGGAGATTGAACATTACGATAAATACGTGCTTACCTTCCGTACCGACAGCGGCAAAAAGGAGCGATGTGTTGAAAGCTTTTTTCAGGGACGCGCCGTTGATGTCGATTACTACCAATACCTTGAGATCGGAGATCGCGTCCGTTATTACCCTCAGCTTAATTACAGTTACGAAAAATACGATAAATCCCGCGACAGTTCGATACCGTGCATGATGTGCAAGAAATTCAACGATATACATAACGATGTTTGCGACAGCTGCGGAAACCCGCTGTTCAAATAAAGGAGGACAACACTATTAAGCATAGAATACTTTAGATACTTCTCGCAGCAGTGATGCTCCTGTCCACTATCACGGGACTCGCGGAATGTTCATCCGGCATGGCACGGCACGCGAATAGGTTTCACCGGATTCTAAAAAAGAAGATCAGCAACGCCATATGTAACGGCGTTGAGATTGACTTTCCCGAAGGTACGTTTGAAAATCACCCCCGGTACAATAAACGGAGGCAAAACAATATAATATATATTTAGAGGAGATAAGTATATGAAGAAGAAATTATTATCTGCAATTGTTGCTTTTATTCTACTGTTTTCTTGTACATTGCCCCTGAATACTTACGCAAATGAAGAAACGGGATATTGGGAGAGAACAAATATTATCGACAGAAAGGTAGATACAAGCAAGGTTGAGAAAAGCGAGGGTTATAGCCAAACATGGGTATACCGTCGCGGTAGATATACTTACAGATGTCAGGTAACTTATGAAGGAATATGGTATTCCGGAAAAGATCATGACAAATGCAATGGAGAGTATGTTGAGAGCACCGGTCATGTGGCAACTCCAGAAAAATACTATCTCGGAGGAGAACAGGTTGTTTTGCATACGTCCATACGGGCGACAACCTCGGGCAAGATTTGTTTTCACCTCGGGGCAAGTGTCGGTTCGTTTATTACAATCGTAAATAAAGACGACCCTTTTACATCATACGGAACAGACACCTCTCTTTACGATATTACTGAAAAGCACACAAAATCCTACCTGGCAACCTACAAGAACGATACCAATACGGGTTATGAAGGAATGAGCGCCGATATGGGCGCGAAAATGCCTCAAGGTAGCTCAGAAGGTGATAAAGTATATATAGTCACCGGTTTAGGCGGCGGAAATGAAAGTATGCAAACCGCTTATGAGTATACATGGCATACAACCGGCGGGGAAAATGCCGTAAAAATGCGCGAGGAGTATAATGCAAAAATAAAGGAAGAAAGAATTCTCGAAGCTTGGAAAAATAGGCAAAAGGAAAAAGAAAAGCTTCCTGAGCCTGACCCTAATTATAAAGACAGCGGATTAAGAGCCAGTGATCTCTGGGGGCAATGTGCGATACGCCGCGGTGACCAGCCATACGATTCCGAATGGGAATATTTAACCCTGGATACAATAATTTATTTCGGTGATGAAATAAAAACCTGGCCCGACTCCGGGGTTGTCTTAAGTCTGACGGATATGTCCACATTCTTAGTACGCGAAAACACTCATATGATATTACCAGGGCCCGAGACACGAGTCAGCGCTGTGAAAATCCTATGGGGTAATGTCGTGACTAACGTGAAAAAGATGATCTATGGCGGAGAGATGAATATAGAAATGCAACAGGCAGTTGCCGGAATAAAAGGCACTACCTTTGCTGCGGAGCAGACAGACGAATTATCAACCTTCTATCTTTTTACAAGCAGTGCCGATATTACATCAAAAATAACAGGAGAAAAGATAACCCTGAAGCCCGGCGAATATGCCGAGGTCGATAACAACGGCATGATATCGGTAAAAACCTTTGATATACCTTCAAAAGCCAAGGAACTCAGCTGGCCTATGGAGATACTTGAGGATGACGGATACAAAGCAAACGGTGATATAAATATTGCGAGATATCTGTGGATCATACTGCCGGTAGCCGGTATTATTGCCGTTATTGTTGTTACCGCTCTTATTGTAAGTAAGAAAAAGAAAGCTGCGCAGCAAATGACAGAATATATTCCGGCGACTGGTGCGTATATTCCCGATGAATACGGCGGGTTTGAATCACCGATACCGTCCGGCAGAACCGAGGATAAAACGCAGACAAACCAAACCATTCCGCAAAAGAAGTTCTGCACCAACTGCGGTGCGCAGGTTGCACCCGACGCACGTTTTTGCGTTAACTGTGGCGGGAAGTTAATCTAAGCTTCACCGTCACATGAAATGGTATGCTGGGGCGGGGGCCTATCGAGCCTCGTTATAAGTATTCGATAAGGTGCAGCGAAATATCCACTTTCACAAAGCTTATCGGCAAGGGTTTTAATTAAAAATCCTTCACTTCCATCAGCTTCTTCTTCAGATCATTTTCCATCGTCCTGATTTCCGCTTCGGCCGACTGGCGTTTTGCCCTGCCTTCCTGCTGGATACGCAGGGTTTCTTCGATGGTTTCGATCAGATCGCTGTTCACCTTTTTCAGTGTCTCCATTTCCACGATGCCCTTTTCAGACTCTCTGGCCACCTCGATGGAATTCACCTTCAGCATTTCAGAGTTCTTCGACAGCAGCTCGTTGGTGGTTTTGTTCACCTCCGCCTGCATTTTCAGGGCTTTTTCCTGGCGGAAGAGCGTCATCGCGATGATGATTTGGTTCTTCCACAACGGAATGGTGTTGAGGATGGAGCTTTGTATTTTTTCAACCAGGGTCTGGTCATTGCTTTGGATCAAGCGAAGCTGCGGAGCTGTTTGAATGGCGATCATCCGGCTGAGCTTCAGATCGTAAAGCTTCTTTTCAAAACGGTTTGCCAGGCTGAGCATGTCCTTCACCTTTTGTGCGTCTGCCGCGTTGTTGGTTTGCTCTGCCTTTGCCTTCAGTTCGGGAAGAATCTTTTCATTAATTTCAGTGAGCTTTAAAGAACCCGCCAGAATATATACATCCAGCTGATGCATGTATTCAATGTTTTTTTCATACAGACCGTCCAGAAGGGTGATGTCTTTGAGCAGCTGCATTCTGGCTTTCTCGAGCTCATCGATAATTTTGTCGATTTGGACACTCAGCTTATCATATTGCACGACAAATTTCTGAGCTCTCGCTTTCACATTTCCAAACAGCTTTGTAAACAACCCTTCACTTTCACCCAGGCTGTCCACATCCAGTTCCTTTACCTTCACCATCAGGTCGGTAAGCACTTCACCCACATGACCGCTGTCTTTGCTGCGAATTTGGGAAAGAACGGTGTCGGAAAACCCGGAAATGCTGCTCTGAGCCTGGATACCATATTGGAGTATAGCCTGGCTGTTGTTGATATCGATGGTTTCCTTCACCTCGGATACTTTTTGCTGATCCTCGTGGGATAATGCTTCCCAGATTTTCATTTCTTCCATCTGCTGTGTTTGTTGCTGTGTGAGCGTGTTGGCGATTTTTATTTCTTCCATTTTTACATCCTCCCCATTATTTAAAACAGCTGCTAAATACCTTCCTGCTTAATGGTATTTTGCAATACTTTTACTTCGGCGTCAAGATCAAGAACATCATTTTCTGTAAGTTTCTTTAGTTGTGTGCGGAAGGTATCCTTGATCATGTCCAGTGTCTGTTCTACATTTTTTAGAGTGGTTTTTGCATCCGGAGACAAATACGGAGCATTGCTGAGCTGATAATACTTCGAAACAATGCGTTCGGTTGTATCCAGATAATAGAGTGTAAAGCGGCGAGCCGCCTTGATATCCTTCGGGTCCTTTACGAAATCATCGAAAATATCGGTTGCAGTGGTACAGATCTCCAATATATTCACGCGGACATCGTGCTTCATGATCTTAAGGCCGATATCCTCGATACGCTTGATCTGATCCCGCCCGTCATTAATGATCTTTCGGAACTCTCCGCGTGTCATCCCTTCGAAAACAAATTGATCATCATCGGGTCTGGCAGTGGGCTTTTTATTCTGTTTTGGCGCAGGCCTGGCTGGTTGCTTCGCTTCAGCTTTGCCCTTCTTTTTGGAAGAGGAAAACATCATCATGCCACCAATAAACGATGCAACCCCGGCACCGGCAGCAATGATCAATGAGCTTTGAAACCCCTGCAGGAACAACGCGAAAAATGTAAATGCAATTACCAGGGACAATACAATACTTAAGGTTCTCATCTTACTTCTCCAGCCTAAAATTCTTTTTGATCCGATAGCGAAAAATGATAGAGCAATGAATAGGAAAAAAACAAAAAGCAATACGTTCATTTTTCATCTCCAGTCAAAAAACGCTCTACTCTTATTATATCTTTTTATCGCATGCAATGCACTATTATATATTATATTTCTTCAGTGGTCACATTAGAAATGGATGAAAAACGGATTAGAACTCGAAAAAATATCTGATGGCGTTTTCGCTCCGACCTAATGATCTTCCATAAAAACAGTCCAAGGGGCTGTGTGCAAATACATGAATCAAAAGACGTTTCTATTTATAATACGAAATTCTCGAATAGAAGTATGCATCCTTGACGGTTTTTCCAAAGAAATTTCATGTCCTGTGTTATCTCCGCATGAATGAAACTCTGGCCATTGTTGTATTCTTTCTTCCCGTTGACCAGAACTCATTCACGGCTGTCAAGAAGATAAGCTCCTGCTCGATCGGTAACCGGAGACACTTCACCGAAATCAATGGCGATGATCGAATTTTGTGGAAATTCAAGCCCAACCGGGAAGCAGAATTCATCAATATAGATCTGCTTCCATATGGTGTCAATACATTGGTGAAGAAGCCGCGGAAGCGCCGTTTCCAATGCGGGTCTGTATTCTTCTATCCTTTTTTGTTTATACTTTGCTGGTTCCACATCGGGATTGCGGCGTAAAAAAATCGGAACAGACGGATTTTTAAAGGAACAAAGGTAATCCAGGCGCATCAGCTCGCAAACCCCATCGGACAGGATCGGTAAGCTCTCCCGGATGAAATCAAGCAGAATACGGTATAGTTCAACTGCCTTAACAGGCCTGTCCAACTCACCATTACTGCGCATGAACGCGGACAGGGATTCATAAAAGGCAAAATAATCTTTTTTATGCAGGTGTTTTTCAAGCCAGTGAAGAGTCCTGACAAAACGTCCGGAATTATAGAACAGCTCCACGCAGGCTTCTATGTCTTTTAATCGAATCATCTCCCGTGCGCTGATATCGCGGTTGGATATTACTTCATAGGGTGGGTAGGCTCTGTACCGGTAATCATACTGATGAGCCTGCCGCCTGATGGCCGAACCACGCAGAAGCTTCAGGAAACCCAGTTGAAAATGATGCGCATGAAGCCCCATCACCAGGTTAAAGGATTGCTTGAACTTTGAGTAGCTTTCATAAGGCAAGCCTGCAATTAAATCAACATGGATGTGGATATTCCCATGTGAAATCACCCTGCGCAGCGACTGAAGGGCTTTCTCGATCTGCCGTGGGCGGCAAACCGCTTCAAGGGTTTCAGGATGAATCGATTGAATACCGGCCTCCAGCTGGACTAAACCTGTCGGCATTTTTTCCAGGCATTTCAACATGTTTTCCGACAGCAAACCCGGATCAATCTCGAAATGGAATACAATTCCCTGGTGCGCATATTCACGCAAATGGTTCCATATCTCAAGAGCCCTTTCCTCGTTGGCGTTAAAGGTTCTGTCCACAAACTTGATGATGCGGGTTCCGCTTCCGGCCAAAATTTCAATCGCCGCATCCACCTGCTTCAGCGGAAAAAACCTTACACCCCGGGTGATGGAAGGAATGGAATACGTACAGGCCAACGTGCAGCCCCGAGATGATTCGATGTAAGCGATTCGGTTAACCAGCCCGAGGTTGGCAGAGTATGGCATGCGCAATGTTTCGAGGCTTTCAATCGTTGTGATGCTCTGCAGCCAGTTTGCTTCACGGTTGTTGAGTAAGCCTTTGGAATTCAGGCGTTGAAGCAAAAATGGAAGCTTTTCTTCACCCTCCCCCGCTATCAGGTAGTCCACACAGCCTTCCAGCAAGCCTCCGTGATCAAAGCTTACTTCAGGACCTCCCGCGATGAGGATCATTTCCGGATTGGATTTTCTCAAGTCAGCACACAATTTAGCAACCAGCTCAATGTTCCAGATATAGCATGAAAAAGCAACCACATCCGGTGTTTCCCGGATGATGGATGAAAAAATATGCATCAGCACTTCATTCATCGAAAATTCCATGACCGTTACCTCTCCGCAAGGCTCACTGCAAGCTGCTTCGAGATAGCGCACACCTAAATTCGAATGAACATATTGTGAATTGATAGCGACCAACACCGTTTTCATACAAATTGCCTTTCATGTATTATAAACAAGGGAACGTTTTTTAAGCTTTCAGGTTTGGTCAATCAACCGGAAGAAAGCTCAGGCTTACCGGTTGCCGGTGGTAAGAAAACGTAATGGCTTGATGAGTCCGGCCAGCGCAACAAACCCGGTGCAGCCTGCAAAAACCACCAGGGATTTAACACAGGTGGACGTAAACCCGGAAGGTACCATACCAAAATGGGACAGCATCGAATTAAAAATATTGTGCATCAGATAAACTCCGAAGGTTAATGGCGCAAAGAATTTCAAAAAACCCGGGCTTTGGTTCAGGTTCTGTCTGGCCAGAAGGAACAGACACGCCGCCAGTAGTATTTCGAAGCCGCCCGATTGGGTCTGAAACCTTGAAACATACGCGCCGGTTGTGTTCGTTAAATACCAGGTACCCGCGGAGATCAACGTCCAATTTGCCAGGGCAGCCAAAATCAGCCATCGATTGGGAATCTTACGTTCCATCGTGCCCAGCAGCCATCCGAGCAGGAATGAGCACAGATGTCCGCCAAAGAAACGCAGCTCTTCCAGTGGTTTAACCGATGCATAGACAGCAAGATTCTCGGGCAGAGCCAGGGAAACCATGCTTGACAGGAGGATCAATCCCAGTAAGATACCCAACCATTTCCGTCCGGCATTATGAAGGTCATGAAAGCATCTGTATAAAAATGGAGATATGAGATACATGGCAATCAGGGTATACATGAACCAGAAATGAACCGCCACTGGCCCCCTAATCATCGAAATCAGCTTGTTTACCAGCCACATCAAGCTCTGCCGATCCCGCCAGGCTTCCCACACACAGGCGACTACAGACCAAAACACCAACGGGACGATCAACCTGGGAAGGCGGACCTTCAGCGTTGAAACCTCCACAGTTTTCACACTGGTCATCAACAGATATCCCGACATCATGAAAAACAGCGGTACCGCGGTAAAAGCCAGGCTGACAAAAGGATTTAGAAGCAACCAGCCAAGGCCACCGGGGTTGCGTAATGGTCCGGAGGCAACATGCATGAAAATGACAGCACTCATCGCAAAAAAACGGATCCAGTCGAAGGCATCAATGTGTTTATCATTCAAAGACTTAACTCCTCCTGTAAAGTAAACTGACCCCTTCCATAGTACAATGATTGTTGCTGTCTTTCAAGGAAAACTTCACCCATGAATTCCTTTTTCTTACGGGATCGCGCGTGTCTGCCTTGACATAACCACGAAAAACCGAATCCGTTGGCGACTCAGGCCTGAGCGGGAAGTTTTCCCTTCAGCTGATAAACGAAGGCCAGGATTTCGGCCACGGCCTGATACAGCTCGGGTGGTACCTGCTTGCCGATTTCCACGGCTTTGAACAGAGCCTGAGCCAGTACCTTGTTCTCAACGGTTTCCACCCCATTTGCCTTTGCGATATCTTTAATCCGCTGGGCAAGGTAGTCCTGGCCCTTTGCGACGACTATAGGCGCGGGTGCCTTTTGGGGATCATAACGGATGGCAATGGCAAAGTGCGTGGGGTTCGTGATGACCACATCCGCCTTGGGCACCTCGGTGAGCATCCTGCGCATGGAAACCTCACGCTGCTTTTGCTTTATTTTCTGCTTGATTTCAGGGTTCCCTTCCATCTCCTTGTATTCTTCTTTTATTTCCTGCTTTGACATTTTCAAATCCTTCTCGTATTGCCACCATTGATAACCGTAATCAAGCACACCAATGATCACCATGATCACGCAAATTTTTACCGCGATATCAATGGAGGTTGAAAAGATATATCCGGCACCTGATATCAAATCCAGATCCATCAGCTTTACAATGTTTCTTTCTTCAGCCCTGAGGCTTTGCCAGGCTACAATCCCCACCACAGAGATCTTCAGCAGGGACTTGATCAGTTCCACAAGACCCCTGGCTGAAAAAATTCTCTTTATGCCCTTGATTGGGCTGAGATTGCTGAACTTGGGTTTTATTGTTTCCAAGGTAAACAAAGAACCCACCTGAGCATAGTTTGACACAACACCAACGACTATCGCGATGCCGAATATGGGGCCTGCAATTTTTAAAAGCTGTATCATGACGTTTCCCAGAAGGCCGAGGATCTCGCTGGGCGACCAGGAATCGAAGGATATGGCCAGATCATTGATACACAGCCGGAAGAAGGCTGTTATTTCCCTGTACATATAATTTCCAAGGAGCTTGAGTGAAAGAAAAACAAGCAGCATGACCAGGGCAGAAGAAATTTCTTTGCTCTGAAGCACCTGTCCTTTTTTACGGGCGTCCTGCTTCCGCTTAGGCGTTGCTTTTTCAGTTTTCTCGCCTTCGCCGGCAAATAATTGCAGGTTTACAATAATCGTCGCAGCTTTGCCCTGTTCAAAACCGAGGAAGAGCTTTCGGCCAAGGGTGTTCATTGCTTTTCGGACTATCGGCTTTCGCGCCGTGAAAACAGCCATGTCACGCCCCTCCTCTGAGAATTTCCATAAAGCGCAGCATTTCATTGTGCATGCCGCCCATCAGTACATGAACAACACTCCTGAAGGCTGTTAGTGTAAAGAGTATGACCAGAAGACCCAGAAGAATTTTCAACGGCATTCCGATCACAAAAACATTCACCTGTGGAACAGCCCGGGCAATGACCCCCAGGGACACATCCACAATAAAAATAGCTGCTGTTACCGGTGCGGCAATCTTAAAGCCGATAACAAATACGGATGTAAAAACCCTGATGAAAAAATCAAG
>JAAYJG010000231.1 GCA_012523055.1 Ruminiclostridium sp.
AAGTATCGGCATCCAGTTCAATGGTCAATTTAACAACATTGGTCTCTACCGTTTCCACACTCGATTTCATTGTGATTAATCCTCCTAAGTTTCTTATAAAATATACGGGCAAATGATGTAATCTTTAATGGTTAATTGTACAGCTGGTCGTAAAAATTTGAGCATAAATAAAAAAAGTCTTGTATAAGACCAAAATGCCTTACTGATTATAACATACTAATTTATTGTTAACAATACAAGCTTTTTGAAAGAAAATTCAACTAACTGCGGAAAAGCCGGTCTCCTTTTGAATCTGAATCATAATGTCCACAATATCCGGATGAAACTGCGTTCCCTTGTTGTTTTCCAGTTCTTGGACCGCTGAAGCTAACGACAGCGGTTCTCTGTATGGCCTTGAAGATGTCATCGCGTCAAAGGCATCGGCAACAGCAATGATTTGCGGCTCTAATCCAAGGCTCTCACTGGTAAGGCCGAAGGGATAGCCCCGTCCGTCAAACCGCTCATGATGAAATGCGATGGCCTTTAAGATACGATCGGAAAGTCCGATAGGATACAGGATTTTATTGCTGATTGCCGGATGCTTTTTGATTTCATCATATTCTTCCTTTGTTAACGGACCCTTTTTCTTAAGAATGCTGTCACTGATTCCGATCTTACCGATATCATGTAAAATGCCGGCAATACGAAGCTCTTCGGCCTGTTGCCTGGACATTCCCATCTTCCTCGCAATTTGTACCGCCAGGTTGGAAACGCGCTGCGAATGACCCCGGGTATACTGATCCTTCGCTTCAATAGCGGCTATCAGAGCATCGATGGTTTGCACATAGCTGTTTCTGGATTCGATGAGAAGCATCGCGTTTTCCACCGCCACTGCTGTGGTATCACCAATGGAACGAAGGATATCCACCTCTTCGTGCAAAAAGGAGTTCCGGGATATGACCAGAATGAGACCGGCAATCTGACCGCCAACGCGAACCTCCTGCAGGTATGCTTCCTTGTATTTTCCTTGCTCTATTGCGCCCGGCTTTTTAATAATCAGTGCCTGATACACCTGTTTATAAGTCAGAATGATGCCGGATGGCTCTGCATCCAACAAGACCTCGTTATTGCGATGGATATAGGTGAACTGCTCTATATTTCCCTTTGTTTGAAAGTATTCACCGGAATACTCCATGATTCTGTAAAAACGTTCACTCTTTTCTATCATGAAATATATGCAGCCGTAAAACCCCAGCTTTTCAGTGATAGTATTGATACAGGTTTTGTAGATTTCTGTCGTCTCCAGTGTGGATGCCAGCTGATGGCTAAAACCATTCAGAATTTCAAGCCTGGTATTGGTCTCTAACAAAATCGATTCTATCCGCTTCTGCTCGGTAACGTCGCGGATGATGGCCTGAAAGCTGCTTTCTGTGCCGGATTCCATAACAGGCGTAAATTTTATCTCCGTTTCGATCCTGGAATTATCTTTTCTGCGAAGCGGAACATTGATCAGAAACTCCCTTGTGACCCTGATGCTTTGCTTGAGTTTCTCAAAATCATAGGCCAGGCTCTCATCCGGGATGATGATGAAGCTAAAGGGTTTTCCCACAATATCATGCCGCCTGAACTTCAGAACTTCATTGCAGGCT
>JAAYJG010000232.1 GCA_012523055.1 Ruminiclostridium sp.
ATGCTGTAGTTTTGATGTAGGTGAAAAATATATGTCGAGTCGAACGACAACATATGGTATAATTTCTGAAGCATGTTTTCAACAGGATTGACAGGAGGAATGAACTTGTCCAGCACCATCATGATAGTAGACGATGAAAAAATGGTAACCTCAACACTCTCCGCCTTGATTAAAATGGTATTGAAACAGAGTGTTCTGGCTTACAACAACCCGGTAGAAGCCCTGGAACAAATACAACCGAATCACAAGGTTGATTTGATCATATCCGATTTTATGATGCCCCATATGAATGGGCTTGAGTTCCTGAAAGAAGCGAAAAGAAAGTCCCCGGAAACGGTAACCATTCTGCTGACTGGTTATGCGGACAAGGAGAATGCCATTCGCAGCATCAATGACATCGGCTTGTATTATTACCTTGAAAAGCCCTGGGATAACACAAGCCTGATTAAAATCGTCCAGAACGGGCTGGAAAAAAAGAAATTATCAGACAATCTAAAGGAAAAATACATCGAGCTTGAAAATTCAAATCATGAAATCACAAGGTTGTATGATATTCTGAAAAAGGATTATACCCGTGAAATCGACAGTGTAAAAAGCCTGGTGATGTCACTGGCCAATGTGATTGAAGCCAAGGATCAATATACCGACGGCCACACCCGCAGAGTAGGAACGATCAGCCGAATGCTTGGGCAAAAGCTTGGGTTGGACAAAGATAAACTGGAATGCCTTGAGATATCGGGGATTATTCATGATATTGGAAAAGTATCTATCCCGGAAAGCATTCTGAACAAACCCGGAAAGCTGACCGAAGACGAATTTGAATGTATCACGGGGCATCCTGCCGCAGGTGAACGTATCTGCATGCCATTAAACTGCTTGCAGCCCTGTTTGGATGGAATCCGCCACCACCATGAGAAACTGGATGGTTCAGGTTATCCGGATGGTCTGAAGGGTTCCGAAATTTCCATAGAGGCCCGGATTCTCTGCGTGGCTGACATCTTTGACGCGCTTTATTCCAACAGGCCTTATCGAAGCAAGCTTCCGCTGGACAAGATCAAAGAAATCATTCTGGCCGATACGCATACAGGCAAGTTGGACAGCCATATCGTTGCACTGCTTTTTGAAATGGTGGACAGCGGTGAACTAAGCAGGGTGCTGGAGGAAACAGACAAGCAGCCTGAAACGGACATTGCCTGATGTTGATAACAGAACCTGCGCTCACCGGGCGCACCGCCTGAGAAAAGCATGTTCCGAAAGGAAACATGCTTTTTATTTATGGGTATACACTGCGGTATGATTGAGTTTATGTATATTATGCGCTGTGCGCAAAGAGCCTGCGCGCACAGGTACACACTGCAGTATGGTTGAGTTTATGGGCTAAAAATTCACTGGGTAACCGGTATCGAAATGGTGAAAGTAGTTCCCCTTCCCAACTCGCTGTCCACAAAGATCTGCCCACTATGCTTGCGGATAATGTCCTGAGACATAGAAAGTCCAATTCCCATTCCCTTGTCCTCTTTGGTCGAGAAACCGAAGTCAAAAATCATCTGCAGATTCTCCTGTGGAATTCCTTTCCCGTTATCCCGTATGCTGATCCATACCTTTTCATCCTGATACCAGGTTTTGAGTTGGATTTCACCCGTTTTCTCGATGGATTGGATGGCATTGACCATAATATTCATGAACACCTGGTTGAGAAGGCCCGCATAACACTTTACTGGCGGAAGCTCTCCATATTCCTCGATGATGTGGGTATTCTTCTTCCACAGGTTTGTTGTTAAAACAACCGTACTGCGAACCCCAGCGTTGATGTCTGCCTCCTGGAAGTCGGACTGATCGATCTTGGAAAAAACCCTCAGGTTCTTAATGATCTCATCCATGCGTCTGCAGGCGGTGGCACTGGTTTTAGCGGCCTCGGATATCTGTGCGACCATATCCTGAACTTCCGGGTTCTCCACATCAGCGGTAAGCTGCTCCAATGACTCTGTAAGCATCGTGCTGAGTTGAACATTGCTGCTAATAACCCCCAGCGGCGTGTTGATCTCGTGAGAAATGGCCGCCGTCAATTGACCCACCTGAGCCATTTTTTCCATCTGTATCAGCTGGGATTGAGCCTGTTCTATCTGCAGCTTGGAATCTGCCAGTTCCTGGTTTTGTGCTTCCAACTCGATGTTTTGCTGCTGCAGCAATACCTTTTGCTGTTCCTGTTCATCATTGTACCGCTTTAATTTGTTGATGATAATATTGGTTGAGAATACCATGGATTCAATCTCACGCAGAGGACGGCGTATCTGAATGGGTTTTTCATCGCAACCGCTATAATCCCCTTCGGCTGCGTTGCGGAAGGTCTTCTCCATCTGTTGAATGGGCTTGATGATGCGATTGGCCAAAGGCTTACTGATAATGTTTGTAACGATAAGGGATGCCAAACCTACAAACAGAAGCAGTATGGCAAAAATAAAAAAGATGGGTACAATCACCATCGGATTCGCCTGCACCGTGACATTCCCGATGACTTCCTTTTGGGAATCATACAAGTCATATTCGTAACGGATATCAAAATATTGCTGGAGCCTGTTCATCATCGGCGGCAGCTTCTCGGGCATTTCCCACCACTCAAGGTTGTTTTCAGCGGCGTCATCAGCGGGCAACGGATATACAATGCTTCCTTTGAATACAATGGTTGTTCTGAGCAGGCTGCCCAGCTGGAAATATTTAGGCAATGCCGTTTCAACAGTCTGTTCTTGCTCATCTTCAGCACTGTAAAAAATCATTTGGGGGCCATGCAGAGCAAAATCATTGCCGAAGAAGTAGCTTATATCTCTGTTTTCCAGCTCCTTTAACTCCAAAAGCCATTGCTGGGCCTTCTCAGTATCCATGTTCAGGTCTTCCAGCTTTTCAATATTCATTTCTTTGCGAAAATCTTCCGAGTTAATGATTTGGGCGATACTGTTCCCTAAGTATTTGGCAACCATACTGAATTCGATTTTTATCAAATCTTTGAAGTAATATCCGATAATCACTCCAAACAGCAGAATAGATACCAAGATGCAAAAAGATATCGTCTTGCGGATTCTTTTACGCAGTGTTCTTCTAATTGTATAGTGACTCTGATAGTTTTCCATAATACCCTCTATTTCGTAACCGTCTGTCTGTCATTGGAAAATGCCTTTTGCTCATGGCAGCAAGGAAAAGGTATGCCCCCTCGATGACTTCCTGATGAAGAATCCTTACCACCCGTCAAAAGTATTTACGCATATTTACGAAAGAAGTTTTACAAATCGCCGAAAAACACAGGGTTTTTATGGTTTCTGCAGTCATAAGTTGATTTTATTGCTCGGTTAATGAATTATTTCAAGGTGTATTCTGTTCTCTCTTTATCTCCACATTCACATTGAAATCTGGGATCAAGAACCCTTCTTCATCTTTCACATCGATCTCCACCAGGACATTGGTTTCACCATTGCCCTGTGTCGCTTTTTGAGCGATAGCGGTGACCGTGCCGGTAAAACAGTGACTTTTATCGGCAAGCGGAATAATATTGGCTTCCATGCCCACCTTGACATCCTTGATGAATTCTTCAGGTATTCTGGCTTCCACATATTTGGTGTTCAGATTAATCAAGCTGAAAAGCTTCGTACCAGGCGTCGGCATATCTCCTGTTGAGGTGTAAACTCCGCTGATAATCGCCTTGTCCAGGGTACATACGATACTTCCATCTTTAAAGTATGGGCTGCTCTTTTGATCGGATAACTGCTTCAGCTCAAGCTCCAACAGGGCTATCCCGTTTTTCTTGCCGGGAAGCTGGCTCTCCATCTGCTCGATTTCCAGGGCTCTTCCATAATCAAGGTTTTTCAGCGCAAACTGTATATCCTCGATGTTCTTTTGGGAAGCATCAATGTTTTTTTCAAAATTGTCCGCCTCGTTTTGTGTCATCAAACCTGCAGCTGCCAGATTCTTTTTCTCCTGCAGCTCAGCGAGCAGCTTTTCATGGTTCGCCTGTGCGGTGGTCAGATCGTGCTTCAGCTTTAGGGCTTCGGGATCCTGTGCTGCCGCCAGAACTTCCTTCTTCTGAGCAATCTCCTTTTCAAGGATCGCCAGTGCTTCCTTCTCATTGGTTAGCTGAAGCTTTTTCAAAGCAATTTCCTCTTTTGGGCTTTCCCTCTGAGCTTCGGCTAAAGCGTCACCCTTTTGAACCACCTGGCCTTCCCGGACAAATACGTTGTTTATCTTCAGTGGGAAATCTACAAGAACATTCAAGCTTTCCCTGCAGCGGACAACACCAAAGGCCTCAGTCATCGGTTCCCTGATTTCAGGTTTACTCTGTGGAGGATCCTCGCTTTGTGCCTCAGCCACACATCCGGCACACACTAACACCAATAACAATGCAACCAGCAACATCTGAATTCTTTTCATCATTCACTCACCCTTCCGTCTTTCACATGAATTACACGATCCCCATAGCTTGCAGCGTCCATCGAGTGGGTCACCTGCACCACAGTTTTGCCTTTTTGTCGGTTGATCTGCCTAAGCAGCTGCATAATCTCCGTTCCCGTTGTGCTGTCCAGATTCCCAATGGGTTCATCCGCCAAAATAATGTCCGGTTCGTTAATCAACGCCCTGGCAATGGCAACCCGCTGTTGCTGGCCGCCTGATAACTCCCGAGGGGTATGCTTTCTCCTGTCAGACAGACCAACCGTCTCAAGGATGCTTTGAAGTCTTTCCCGGTAGTTCCTTAGTTTTTTTCCGTCAAGCAGGATGGGAAGCATGATATTTTCCTCTACATTCAGGTTCGGAATTAAATTGTAGAACTGAAAAATAAACCCGACATCCCGTCTTCGCATGATGCTTCCCTGTCTGTCCTTCATATGGGCCAGCTCTTTTCCCTGAATCCGGATACTCCCCGACGTGGGTTTATCCAACCCTCCGATCAGGTAAAGCAACGTGCTTTTTCCGGATCCGGACGGGCCCATAATGGATACGAATTCCCCTTTGTGGATGTTGACATTCACATGCTTCAGTACATCCATGGTCGTATTACCCATTTGGTAGGACTTAACCAGATCCTTCGCTTCAATAACTGTTTCCATTGAATGCTCCTTTATTTTTAAACTTTTCGGCTGACACCTGAGGTTGTTCATCTTGATACGCCCTTACGGCAGCTTCTGCCACAGTGTGCTATTGGCCTGTTGATAATGTGAATCAGCCCCTCGTCAATAAGCTATTCATATTTGATGGCTTCAATGATATTCAATCGTGAGGACTTTACCGAAGGCCCCACAGAAGCGGCAATCATGATTGCCAGCCCCGCAACCCCGCAGGCCGTAATGATATCAAGAGGATAATGCATTTCTATCGGTAGTTCAATCGATACAATGAAATACTGTACGATGTACATAAACAGCAGGCCCGCAAGAACACCACTTGTTCCGCCAATCAGCCCACCGGTGAATGCTTCGATCAGAATCATCCGCACAGATTGTCCTTTTTCCATGCCTATCGAACGGAATATGGCAAGCTGCCGTCTTCGCTGAATAAACGATATCAGAAGATTGTTCACCACCCCAATGATTCCGATCAGCATCGCCAGAAGAGAGAAACCCTTTAGAAGGGTAAACATCTGCTCATTGCTCTCCTGGTTGCTTTTCTTCATTTCCTCCATGGTCTCGAGCCAG
>JAAYJG010000233.1 GCA_012523055.1 Ruminiclostridium sp.
ACAAGGGAATTAAATGCTGCCAACCGGGAACTGCAAATTGAGATAGACTCCCGTATTGGTATGGAAAAAGAGATTCGCAAGCTGGCCTTTTAT
Source organism: Ruminiclostridium sp. (assembly GCA_012523055.1). Classification (GTDB taxonomy): domain Bacteria; phylum Bacillota; class Clostridia; order DSM-8532; family DSM-8532; genus JAAYJG01. Next base: position 94 of record JAAYJG010000233.1, read on the forward strand.
GATCATCTGACAGGGTTACCCAACAATAAAAGTTTTATTGATTCTGTGAATAAAGTGATAGCGGAAAAACAGGCCCAGGACTTCTCCATGGCTCTGCTTTACCTCGATCTGGATTCCTTTAAGATCATCAACGATACCATGGGTCATGCACAGGGGGATCAACTGCTGAAAATGGTTTCACTGCGGCTTGTTTCCATCGTTGGATCCAGCGACTCCATCGCACGGGTAGGTGGTGATGAATTCCTGGTTCTCGTTACAGGCGAGGCGGATGAAACCTCTGTGGGTATCCTTGCGTCCCGGTTGAATGAAGCATTTCGCCGCAAGTTCGATCTTTCCGGCAATGAAGTCTACGTCACTGCAAGTATCGGGGTTGCCCTTTATCCTGTGGACGGTGAAGATGCACAAACCCTGATGATGAACGCTGATATTGCCATGCACAGGGCTAAGGAAAAGGGAAGAAACAAGTATGAGGTTTGCACTCCGGCCATGAAAAGTTCTCTTGTGGAGATCATGAATCTGACCAATCAGATGTATAAGGCTGTAAACCGCAATGAATTTGAACTGCATTATCAGCCGCAGGTAGATATCAGCTCGGGAATGATTGTGGGCTTTGAAGCGTTGATTCGGTGGAACCACCCGGAGTTGGGCTTGATCTCTCCGGGGAAGTTCATCCCCATTGCTGAAAAAACAGGTCTGATCCGGCCCATTGGGGAATGGGTGTTGAAAAATGCCTGCCGACAGATGAAGGACTGGCACGATCAGGGCTTTCAAAGGGTTCCTGTAGCCGTTAATTTGTCAGTGAGACAGTTTGTGGAGTATGATCTTGTTGGGGTTGTTGATCAAGTGCTTCAGGAAACAGGGTTGGAGCCGGGGTATCTGGAATTGGAAATCACCGAAAGCATCCTGATGGAGGATACGAAATCCATTTCAGAAACGCTGCGGCGCTTAGACGATATGGGCGTAAAAATCGCGATGGATGATTTCGGAATGAAATACTCTTCCTTGAATTATCTGAAACAGATTCCACTGCATCGGTTGAAGATAGACATGAGCTTTGTGCAGGGGATCACCGTGAACCGAAAGGATGAGATTATTATTGACGGCATTATCACTCTGGCAAAAAACCTTGGCATCGATGTTCTGGCAGAAGGGGTTGAAACCCTGCCACAGTTGGACTTTTTGAAGAATGCCCGTTGTTTTATTGTTCAGGGCTTCTATCTGTACAAGCCCATGACTGTTGAAAAAGTATCCGAAACCCTTGTAAAAAGCGCATAAGTCTTCAGTTACTAATCAGATCACACCAGGATCATCAGCCATGAAAAGCTTATGTGGCGGTGAGTATACTATGCTGACAGAAGGAAAATCAGTTTTACTATCATGTTTCTATAATTTTCATATTTACATCGTCAATTTCTTGACACCTATTTTAAAAACGTTTAGAATATTGATAGTATGGACATTTTGTGTCATATGCTATTTTTGATTTTGCGTTGTTTGCTTAACAATGAAATGAAACCATGTGAAAGAAAAAGTACCTTGCATAAATCCTTTCAACAGCGAAATATACTTAATTGAATACTAACGTTGTTACATGAGATAAAAGTGCAAGTTACAGTAGACAAGGAGGTGAGGGAGATCTTTATCTATGTGTTGATTGGCCTGGGAGCAGGCATAATCATTGCTGTTATCAGTTCACTTATTATGTTCCGTAAAGGAATTGAACATAGAAAACGAGTGGCGGAAGCCGAAATCGGCAGTGCCGAAAAGGAAGGCCAGCGTATTGTAAGTGAAGCTGAGAAAATTGCTGAAAGAAAGAAGAGAGAAGCACTTTTTGAAGCCAGGGACGAGATTCACAAAAGCAGAGTGGATTTGGAAAAGGAAGTGAAGGAAAGAAGGATAGAAATCCAACGGACCGAAAGAAGACTTCAACAAAAAGATGAAACTTTGGAAAAGAAGATGGATACCCTGGAAAGAAAAGAAGAAGGGTTGAACAAACAGATCAAGGAAATCGAGGTCCGACAGGACGAGATCGACGATCTGCACAGACAGGAGCTTGAAAAGCTTGAAAGCATATCAGGCCTGTCCATTGAGGATGCAAAGGAATATCTTCTGAAAAACATTGAGGACGAAGTGAAACATGAAGCGGCTATCCTGGTCAAGGACGTTTACGAGAAGGCAAAAGAGGAATCAAACCGGAAAGCCAAGGAAATTCTGTCCACTGCAATCCAAAAATGTGCTGCAGACCATGCATCCGAAATTACTGTTTCCGTGGTGTCGCTGCCCAATGATGAGATGAAGGGTCGTATTATCGGGCGTGAAGGACGAAACATCCGTGCGCTTGAAACCCTGACGGGGATCGATTTAATCATCGATGATACCCCGGAAGCCGTCATTTTGTCGGGTTTCGACCCTATTCGCAGGGAAGTTGCCCGTATAACGCTTGAAAAGCTGATACTCGACGGAAGAATCCACCCCGCTCGTATTGAAGAGATGGTGGAAAAAGCGAAAAAAGAGGTTGAGAACACCATCCGTGAAGAGGGAGATCGTGCTACCTTCGAAACGG
>JAAYJG010000234.1 GCA_012523055.1 Ruminiclostridium sp.
TCTCATCATCCTTTTCTTTCAGCCTCTGGTCAAATTCACGGATGATTCTTTCAATATATGCATTGACATCTGCTTTATTGAACCCAAAAGTTGAAGTTCCAAATTTCTTTTCACCAGCCACAATAAAATCCCCCTTCACAGTATATGCTTTGACTTCCATATAAGTTATTTATCGGCACTATCTAAAAGATTTTTATCTTTATCGGGATTTTTCGATAGTTATACGTGCATTTGAACTTATTTTAGTATATAGTAAAAAGAATCCGTTTTCAATATACTCTGAATGGGAGTTTATTTTCACGGCTTTTACGAATAATAATAAAAAGAATTTAGTAAGAATATATTTGGGTATATATTTCATAGTGTCTGGTTTTTACTTCATTTTATCTATAAAAGCAAGTATGGAAGAAGGTTAGAAAGGAAGGACAATATATGTATATCCTTGGAAAAATCAAAGTGACCACCGAGCTTCCGCCTGAGTTGTCAAGGTTGAAGGATCTGGCTTATAACCTGTGGTGGTCCTGGAACAATGAGGCCATTGATCTCTATCGCGCCATTGATCTGGCATTGTGGGAGAAGCTGCATAAAAACCCCGTACGCTTTCTGCAGGAAGTAAACCACAATAAGCTTCAGGAAAAGCTGGCCGATTCATCTTTCATGGCGCAATACAACAAGGTTGTTGAATGCTTTGATCATTATATGTCCGCAAATCAGGGCACCTGGTTCCAAACCAATTATCCTGATAAGCAACAGGAGCATATCGTCTATTTTTCGGCAGAGTACGGTTTGCATGAGGTACTCCCTATTTATTCGGGAGGGTTGGGGGTTCTGTCCGGTGATCACTGCAAAACCGCCAGCGACCTCGGGCTTCCCTTTACCGCCATTGGCCTGTTTTACAAGCAAGGCTATTTCAGCCAGCGAATAAACAGGGAAGGCTGGCAGGAAACCAGCTTCTCAGCATTAAACATCTCTCAGCTACCTGTAGCGCCTGTATTGACACAGGATCAAAAGCCTCTGAGCATTCATTTTAATATGCCCGGCAGGGTGGTGTATGCTAAGGTATGGAAGGTTGCCATAGGCCGCATCAACCTGTATTCATTGGACACCGATGTTCCGGAAAACAACCAGTACGACCGCGGGCTTACCGCAAGGCTGTATGGAGGAGATAAAGAGACCCGCATTCAGCAGGAAATCCTTTTGGGTATCGGCGGGATTAAAATGCTGGACGCGTTAGGCATTAATGGTACGGTTTTCCATATGAATGAAGGCCATTCCGCCTTTATGGGGCTGGAGCTTTGCAGGAAGCTGATCTCCGAGAAAAACCTCACCTTTGAACAAGCCCATGAGTTCGTTATTTCTTCTTCAGTATTCACAACACACACACCCGTCCCTGCCGGTAACGATGTTTTCCCCATAGAAATGATTGACCGGTATTTTGGAGACTACTGGAACCAGCTTCGACTGCAGCGGCATGAGTTTTTAAGCCTTGGTATCAAGCCCGGTGATCAGAACAACTTTAATATGACGGTTCTTGCGCTGAACCTTTCCGGTAAGAGAAACGGGGTCAGTGAGCTGCACGGGGCGGTATCCCGGAACATATACAGCAATATCTGGCCTGGAACGCCTGAGGACGATGTTCCCATCACCCATATAACCAATGGTATTCACACATTGACATGGCTGTCGCCAAACTTAAAATACCTGTATGACCGATACCTGCCGGAAGACTGGAAAGAAAGGCTTTACGCTCCCAAGGTTTGGGAAAATGTTCAGAAGATACCCGACGAGGATCTGTGGAGCGTTCACACGATTTTGAAAACAAAAATGATCAAATTCGTTCGGGAACGCCTGAAGGCCCAATATCAGGCCAATGGTGTTCCTGTACATGAAGTGAATGAGCTTGACAGGCAGCTGGATCCAAACACCTTTACCATCGGTTTTGCCAGACGTTTTGCCACCTATAAGCGGGCAAACCTGATTTTCAGAGATATGGCCAGGGTTGAAAGGCTTTTGAACCGCAAGGACATGCCGGTTCAGATCATCTTCGCCGGCAAGGCGCACCCGGCAGACCGCCCCGCTCACGAGGTGATCAAACATATCCATGATATCGCCCGCAGCGAAGGCTTCCGAGGAAAGGTTTTCCTGGTGGAAAACTATAATATGACCCTTGCCAGAAACCTGGTTCAGGGTGTGGATATTTGGCTGAATAACCCAAGGCGTCCTCTGGAAGCCAGCGGAACCAGCGGCCAGAAGGTCTGTATCAACGGGATCATCAACTGCAGTATTTTTGACGGTTGGTGGTGCGAGGGCTTCCAGGGAAACAATGGATGGGTCATCGGCGACGATACACCTTATGATAACGAGCATTACCAGGATGACGCCGACAGTCAATCTCTGTACTCACTGCTGGAAAAGCAGATCATTCCCATGTTCTATGAAAGGGATGCCGCTGGAATACCAAGAGAATGGGTTAAAATGATGAAAATGTCCATACAAACCCTCACACCAGCCTTCAGCACACACCGGATGTTGCAGGATTATACCCGGAATTTCTATGTTCCATGTATTGACAGGGTTCGAAGAGTTCATGAAACAGACTATGAACTGGTACGCAATTTGTCCTCCTGGAAGCAGCATATTGCACGGGGCTGGACCCAGGTTAGAATTCTGCCTGACAGGGATGGCTTAACACTGGCCGAGCAAAGCACTAAATCAGGAGAAACTCTGGCCATTTCCACGGATGTTCAGCTTGGCGAACTGTCTCCCTCCGATGTGGCTGTTGAATTGTTTTACGGCCCCATAACCGCGGGAGAGATCCGTCATGGTGAAGGGGTAGAAATGGAAGTTTCAGCACAGTTGGATTCTTCGACCTATAAGTATACGACATCCCTGAAGCTCATAGACGGGGGAGAATATGGCTACACCTTCCGTGTTTATCCCAAACATGAGCATTTATTCAACCAATTTGACATGCCATTTATGAAGTGGGCGAACGGGTAAATAGACAACGAGCCACGCCGGCAGCGGTGTGGCTCATTTTAAGGTAGGGGGACACACCGGCAAAGGCGTGTCCCTTTTCTTTCTGGCTCTTGCGGGTTGTTCCGTCAAAGGGGACTGAATGTCCCCCTTTTATTAGGCCGTTACCATTTTTTCGTTGTGAAGCTTCAGCTTTTCGACTGCATTTTCACGCATTTTGTACTTCATGATCTTACCGGCCGCATTCATCGGGAACTCTGTAACAAAGTCCACATATCTGGGCGTTTTATGCTTGGCCATACGGGAACGGCAATATTCCTTTACTTCCTCTTCGGTCAGCTCTTCCCCATCCTTCACAATGATGCAGGCCATGATCACTTCCCCATATTGCTTATCAGGAACACCAATCACCTGTACATCCTTCACTTTCGGGTGGGTATAAAGGAAGTCTTCAATCTCCTTGGGATATATGTTTTCACCACCGCGGATGATCATGTCCTTGATGCGCCCAGTGATTTTGTAGTTGCCTTGTGCATCTCTGCGGGCAAGGTCCCCGGTGTGCAGCCAGCCATCCTTGTCTATGGCCGCAGCCGTTGCTTCGGGCATTTTATAGTAACCCTTCATGATGTTATAGCCACGGGCTACAAACTCACCATCACAGTTATCGGGCAAATCCTTTCCGGTTTCCGGGTCAACAATTTTACATTCCACACCGGGAAGCGCACGCCCCACCGTATTCACCCTGACCTCAACCGGATCATCGGTGCGGCTTTGGGTGCAGCCCGGCGAGGACTCGGTCTGACCAAATACAATGGTAATCTCGCTCATGTTCATTTTATCCACAACATCCTGCATTACCTTTACGGGGCAAGGGCTGCCCGCCATAATACCGGTGCGCATATAGGAGAAATCGGTTTTCGCGAAATCCTCATGGGCCAGCATGGCGATAAACATAGTGGGAACGCCATGGCAGGCAGTGATCTTTTCCTGATTGATACAAGCCAGTGAATTTTTCGGTGAAAAATAAGGCATTGGACACATTGTAGTTCCATGGGTCATCGACGCGGTCATTGCCAGTACCATGCCAAAGCAGTGGAACATGGGCACATGAATCATCAACCGGTCGGCGGTTGAGAAATCCATGCAGTCACCAATGCATTTTCCGTTGTTTACCACATTATAGTGTGTCAGCATAACACCTTTCGGGAAACCAGTGGTTCCAGAAGTGTATTGCATGTTGCAAACATCATTTTTGCTCATAGATGCCATTCTGCGGTAAACCTCAGCCACCGGAACCTTTTCGGAGCACGCCATGGCCTCATCCCATGTCAGGCAGCCTTTTTGCCTTGAATCAACGGTGATGATATTGCGCAGGAAGGGTAAACGCTTCATATGCAGCGGCTCACCGGCCTTTGCGGTTTGAAGCTCCGGGCAGATTTCATGAATGATACTCACATAATCGGAATCCTTATAACCGTCGATCATCACCAGCGTATGGGTATCGGACTGACGCAGCAGATACTCTGCCTCATGGATCTTGTACGCGGTATTGACCGTGACCAGAACGGCGCCGATTTTGGTTGTGGCCCAGAAGGTAATGTACCAGGCCGGCACATTGGTTGCCCAGATGGCAACATGATCACCCTGCTTCACGCCAAGGGCGATCAATGCCCTGGCAAAGGTGTCCACATCATCACGGAACTGGGAATAGGTGCGGGTATAATCCAGCACGGTGTAACGGAAAGCATACTGATCGGGAAACTCCTCCACAACCCTGTCGAGAACCTGAGGGAAGGTCAGATCGATCAATGTATCCTTCTGCCAGATATACTTGCCTGTTTTGGCGTTATTGTCATACAACCTGCCGCGGTGGGTGGTCCTGTCAATGTATTGATCCATAAAGTTAGAGAAATGCGGGAATACAATGCCTGCATCGCTCAGCTCCGATGCCCAGCGCTTTACCCATTCCAAAGAAATATAGCCTTCATAATTGATGGAGCGCAGAGCACTCATCATGTCACTAATGGGTAAATCCCCTTCCCCCATCAAGCGGTAGTTGATTTTTCCGTCTTCAGCCTCAGAGTCTTTCGCGTGGACATATCGAATGTAAGCACCCAGGTTTTGAACGGTTTTGCCCGGTGTTTCGCCTGCAAAACGGTAGGGGTGATGGATATCCCACAACGCCGCGACATTGTCACTGGCCGCACGGTTTAGCAGATCACGCAGCCTTGCGGTGTCGGCATAAACACCATTGGTTTCAAGCAGCAGAGTTACTCCGTTCTGTTCGGCAATAGGAATGAGGCGGCTCAGTGCGGTAAACACGACCTCATCATCCACCTCACCCTCGGGGGCAGGCTCGCGATCTGCCAATACCCTTATGTACGGTGTGCCAAGTTTCTTCGCAAGAAGAATATACTGTGTGATCTCGGTCACGTTTTCTTCAACTTTGTCTGCGTATTTCAGGCAGCATCCCGAAGAAAGGCAGGGAATTTCAATGTGTAGTGAAGCCAGTTTTGCTATGGTGTGGGGCAATTGTGCTTCCGTGAACGGCTGTGCCTGTACTGCAAAAATATCGTCGCCCAGGCCTCGGATTTCGATCCCATCAAACCCGAGATCCTTTGCCATGGAGTAAATATCCGGCCAATCAAAATCCGGACATCCCAGTGTTGAAAACGCAATCTTCATATATACCTCCTGCAATTATATAGGGTATAACCCTAAAATTTCTTTTCTTCTTTCCCAGATTTTAAGAGCGTACCGGATTCCCACAGATATACAGGTCCCTTTCCAGCTTCATTCTGCCTGGCTTGCATCAATAAGAAAAATCCCTGATTGCCTTGCGACAGGGGAAAGCCAATGCAAATAAAAAGCCTTCATCCCTATGCATCTTTGCCAGAGACGAAAGCTTTGCTTCCGTGGTACCACTCTCATTGGTAATATATTACCCACTTATTTCCCAGTAACGGCGGTGACCGTACAAGCCTGCCGCCTTCTACAAGAAGGCTATCAGCCTGACTGCTCCGGGGTGAGCTTACCTCTGCGACATGCGCTGTTTTTCAGCAACCAACAGCTCTCTGTATGCATTATCCCAGTGTTTATCCCCTTCATTGCATTTAAATTTAATTTTTTTCAATAGTATCAAAAAAACAAACCGTTGTCAAATAAAAAGTGACAGCTTTAGTCCTTTACAGAAACCCTTCTTGTCATAAGCCATACAAATGCTGCAAGTATTCCAGAGATTAAGAGCAATGTTATCATTCCAATAAGCGGATTAGCTTTGTTTGAAAAACCAAAAGCGAATGATAACAGCTTTCCAAAGAACAGACCGATTGCTTCGTTGAATACTAATTCATCCAGTATCGGCAATACTATAAACAGGCTGACCGGCACTCCAACCGATATGGCGATCTTTCCGTACTTATTCAACCGATAAAAGGAAATAGTGATGAAATACCCGAACATCCAGGCTGCAAAGTACAAAAAAGCAGTGAAAATGAGTTCAGAGAAAAGAACCAGCAGGCTGCCAGTTTTGTAACCAGCCTTGTTATGATAGATCATTTGAAACAAGCTTGTAATTGAAAAGGACTGGTTCAGGGGTTGCAGCAGCTTCCCAAAAAACATCAGAATTCTGTCAATACAAGCCATGGCAACACTCATGATAGCTGCGCTGAGCATGCGTGAAATGAACATCGTTCTGCGGGATATGCTGTTTTGTATAAACAGGCAGAAGGTTTCCCGGAAAGAATTCAACCCGGCAATAAATATAAAAATCATACTGGCAACTTCAAAGCCATTGATATTGCCTGAGAGAACATTCTTGCCTGGTACCAGATAGAAAAGTGCGACTATGCAAAGAAATATGATAACTACCTGCAGGTAGTATATCAGAACTGCCTTTTTGCTTTCATGCAATTGATATTTTAATGCTGCTTTCAGATTCATTTTCATACCTCCCGAGTATTGCTCAACTCAATAAACAACTTCTGTAAATCCATTTTTGTGATTTCAACATCCACAGCAACAGGTTTCGTGTTGGAAGAACCTTCAATATACGCTGTCTTCAGCCCCCCAAGAACATCTGCCCCCAAAAGCTTTTCGCCTTCAATTGCTCGGTCTACGGCGGAAATACTGCCCGTCACACTGTAATATCTGGCTAACAGGTCTTCACGGGGTTCATTGAGAATAATCTCTCCATCCCGGATGATCATGACATCTTCTATAATACTGGAAACCTCTTCAATCAGATGGGTAGAGATTATAAAAGAAGACTGGTTTTCAGAATACCTTTCCAGAACAAGCCTGTAAAACAGCTCTCGGTGATTCGCATCCAACCCCAGCACGGGTTCATCCAGAAACACATAGGGAACATTGACACACAAAGCAATGATGAGCTTGAAAATGGTACAATACCCTGTTGACAGCGATTTGATTTTTTTACTGACATCAAGCCCGAATTGATGCGACAGATCCATGGCTTTTTTATCATCAAAGCTTGCGTAAAA
>JAAYJG010000235.1 GCA_012523055.1 Ruminiclostridium sp.
ACCCGTAAGCCCTGACCTTGATAAATTCATTAGTGGAAAGCTATACAGGGTTGGATTTATATGTAAAAGTTTATAGATGATTTTGATTACTACAAAAAAATTGCCGTCAATGGCTTGACAGAAACTACTATCTGCAGCACGTTGCACCAACTCGTGCTAAAGGTGTATAATGGTAATAGCTTAAGGTTTTCAGGAGTACCATGATGAAACAGGATGTCATGAATCGCAACCAAAAGCAGAAAGACGGCGAAGTCCTTTTAATGCATGCTGTCGATGAGTTACAAGCCGATACAGTGGAATCACTTCTGAGGTCCTACAGCATTCCGGTGCTGAGAAAACGTAGAGGAAACGGAGGGTATTTGAATATCCTCACCGGCATGAATATTTATGGTGTAGATCTCTATGTTCCCGTGCAGTTTCATAAGGCAGCCATTGAGGTAGTAAGTACGCGTAAGCCACAGGAAGACGAATCAGACGGTGAATTCGAACAGGAACAAGATCTGTTCAGGCAAAAAAGGCTGAATCGCATCTGGATAATCATTGGTATTTTCTATTTACCGGTGTTGGTTTGGATTATCATCAAAGCATTCGAGTAGAAGAAATTCAGCTTTACAAGGTGGGTGAGAACCTTATAGAGTGAAAAAATTCAGCTTTACAAGGTTGATGAAAACCTATAGAATGATAATGAACGGCGCATCATAATGCGCAGGTACAAAAATAAATGAATATTTGTATATAAGGTGTACACATTGCTGTACTTAATAGGGAACCGGGTGTGAATCCCGGACGGTCCCGCCGCTGTAAGGAAGAGAACGCGTTATCATGGCCACTGTCCTTGGATGGGAAGGCGAACGCGGACGATGATTCCAAGTCAGAAGACCTGCCTTGTATAGAAGTGAGGGAAGCTACGAGAGATAGGCCTCATGCAGTTTTACTTTGTTATGGTAAACGAATGAAAGCCTTTCCTCCGGGAAGGGTTTTTTTGCGCTTCGGGTATGAAACCAGAGCAGCGCGAAACTGCTGCTTCCAGCAAGGATAGCTTCAATATCCCAGATAAGTTAAATGCCAATGAAAAAAGATAAAAATAAGATGCAAGGAGTTTTAAAATGAAGAAAAATTTATCTCTGATTCTGATGATTCTGATCGCCGTTCTGATGCTTACCGGCTGCACGGCAGGAAACAACACTCAAACTAATGAAAATGACGAACCGAACGCTGCCGGGCAAGCAACAACCGCTCCGACTGCGGTAACTGAGCCAGATGAAAACACAAGCTCATATCCGATGGAAATCACCGATTCCAGGGGGAATGTTACCCTGCTGGACAAGGAACCGAAAAAGGTGATCTCTTTATCACCGAATATTACAGAGATCATTTACGCACTGGACAGGGGAGACAGGCTTGTTGGCAGAACAGCCTTCTGTGACTACCCGCAGGAAGCTGGGAACGTTACAGTGGTGGGGGATTTTATCGAGTGGAACTTCGAAACCATTCTTTCTCTGGAGCCCGATGTGGTATTCGCGTCGTCGCTGAACACCGAGGAAAATGAGCGGAAGCTAAAGGAATTGGGGATTCAGATCATTTTTCTGACACAGGATGAATCCTTTGAAAGCACTTATGAAACCATAGGCATGATCGCCCGGGTTCTGAACGCGGAAGAAACCAGTGAAACAATTATCCGGAACATGCAACAGACGGTTACAGAGGTGAAAAAGGCTGTTGAGGGGCTGGATAAACCGACGGTCTATTATGTTGTTGGTTATGGTGAATATGGTGATTATACAGCCACGGGAGAAACCTTTATCGCAAGCATGCTGGACATAGCCGGTGGAAGCAATATTGCGGCCGATATTACAGGATGGGTTTACAGTCTGGAAAAGCTGATGGAAAAGGATCCATATATGATCATATGCTCCGAAGACGCAAAGAGGGCATTCCAGGAAACCAATGGATACAAGGAGCTAACGGCGGTGAAGGAAGGACGTATTTATACCCATGACGAGAATATCCTGCAGCGACAGGGCCCAAGGCTTGCCGAGGGGCTGAAGATGTTGGCGGAAACCATCCATCCCGATAGCTTCTAAGGTCATTGCCACGAGGTTCATTGATCATGGTCAAAGAATTCGTGAGAATTTTGTGCGAAGCGAAGAATTTGCTTCTATAAGAGCCTTCGATAAAAAGAGCAATCTAAACCAATACCGAAAAAACTGAGGTGATCTGTTGAGTTCTGCTGCAAATCGTAAAACGCTCAAGCTTATATTGGTTGCCAGCATTCTGGGTGTAATCTTTCTGGCAATTTCATCGTTCTTCCTGGGCACAGCCAATATCCGCTTTCGTGATGTGTTCAGGATTCTCTTGTCCTGTATTCCCGGGCTGAAGGAATCCATCAGCCTTGAAGGGATCAGCGCCGCAACGGTGAGTATTGTCACGAAGCTGCGCCTGCCGCGAGTCATTCTGGCCATGTTGTCCGGAGCGGGGTTGGCGGCGGTTGGGTCAACGATGCAGAGCCTTTTTCGCAACCCGATGGCTGAACCGGGCGTTCTGGGAATATCCTCAGGGGCGGGCCTTGGCGCGACCATCGCTATTGTGGCTGGCCTGGGCAATACAGTATTCGGCTTGGGTGCAACAGCCATCGCGGCATTTGTGGGCGCGCTGCTGACGGTTTTCTTGGTTTACAACATATCCCGTACAGGCTCAAGGCTTTCTCCAACAGTTTTAATCCTGGCCGGCATGGCTGTCAGCTTTATGAACAGTGCAATTATTCAGCTGCTGATGATCTTCAGAAGGGATCGCATGGACTACATCATGATGTGGACGATGGGATCCTTTTCAGCCGCGGGCTGGAACAAGGTACTTATTCTGCTTCCTTTTTTGGGGATTGGTTTGACACTGATTCTCACCCATACCCGTCACCTGAATGTCATTTCCACCGGTGAGGAAACCGCGAAATCCCTTGGGATTGAAGTGGAAAAAGTAAAAAAGCTGCTTCTTGTTACTTGCTCTGTCGTCACAGCTGCTTGTGTTGCGACCGGAGGCATCATTGGTTTTGTCGGGTTAATAGTTCCTCATGTTTTAAGGCTTTTAGTGGGAGCGGATCAAAAAAACCTGATGCCCTTTTCCATTGTCGGAGGTGCTGCTTTTTTGGTCATCTGCGATACGCTGGCGCGGATCATCGCCCCACCAGCGGAAATCCCCGTCGGGGCCATCACCGCGGTCTTTGGTTCTCCATTTTTCATTGCGCTGCTGATTCGTGGAAAAAGGAGTGTGATGTAATTGGAGGATCATGGGTTCATCAAGGTGAACAACCTGAACTATGCCTATGGAGACACAAGGGTGCTGGAGGATATAATGGCAAGCTTCAGGCCAGGCATGGTTTGCGGCCTTTTAGGGCCCAACGGCTCAGGAAAAACAACGCTTCTTAAAAACATGGCGGCATTGTTGAATCCGGAAAAAGATACCGTCTATATCAACGGAACAGATATCACAACCTTATCAGCATCCCACCTTGCGAAGGAAATTTCGGTTGTGCCGCAAAACAGCCATATCGAGTTTGACTTTACCGTATCCGATATTGTGATGATGGGTAGAACGCCATATATTAGGCGGTTTGGCAATGAAAGTGCTGAAGATAATGAAATTGTTCAGTGGGCTATGAAAACAGCCAGGATAGAGCATCTGGGGCAGCGCAGCGTCAGAAGCATCAGCGGCGGAGAGTTGCAGCGGGTTATTATTGCGCGGGCACTGGCACAGAAAAGCAAGGTGATCCTCCTGGATGAACCCGTTTCACAACTGGATATCCGTCACCAACTGTCCATCATGGGAACGGTGCGGGAGCTTGCCCACAAGCATGGGCTTACAATCGTGACTGTTCTGCACGACCTGAACATGGCTGCGGAGTTCTGTGACTATCTGTACCTGCTAAAAGAAGGCAAGCTGGTCTGTGGAGGGGAGCCCAAAGAAGTGCTCACCTATGACAGAATTGAAATGGTTTACCAAATCGTTTGCCTGGTATATGAAAACCCTGTTTCAAAAAAACCCCATATCATCCCTATAGAAAGCCGGGATTGAGCCAACACGATGCAATCCTCTGATCGTACTCCTTGCCTGAAAATTCTGCGTTTCACTATTTGTGCTTAAAAAATAATAATGGATGACAGAAAATGAACAGGCGAAGGCTGCAAGTAGGGTGTGTAATTGCTGCAGCCCTGGCTTGCAGAGCTGCGGATTGCTCTCGGGTTGGTGCCACCACAGCCGTGCTGAATGGAAAGGTCATCTTATTTGCCGTGAGGGTTAGCATTTTTTGATAAAATCCCTGTAATCGGCCAGCATCTCTTTTAAAAGGGCGGGCGTGTTCAGGTGATATGGGCAGCGACTGGCACATTGGTTACATTCAATACAATCTTCAATTCTGCTCATTTGTTCCTGCCATTGCTCGGTAATAAAATTCTGGTAAACAGCTCTGCGCAGCAGGAATTTCATCCTGGCGGCATTGGGAATGGGGATATTTACCGGGCAGGGAAGGCAATAACCGCAGCTTCTGCAGAAACTGCCCGAAAGCTGGCGTCTGTCGGTTTCAATTGCTTGTTCAAGGCTGTCGGTTAACGCCGGGGGGTTCTTCTCAAGACGAATAAATTGCTCTAATTCTTCTTCACGTTGAATTCCCCAGATGGGTACGACATGCGGATATTGCCATAAGTAACCGAAAGCGGTTTCGGCATTGGTGATCAACCCACCGGAAAGCGCTTTCATTGCAATAAAGCCAACATTCTTTTCCTTGCATAAAAGCGCCAGCTCCAAATCCTCAGAAGAGGAGATATGATTCAGCGGATACTGCAAGGTTTCATATAAACCCGATAAAACCGCAAGCCTGCCTGTGGCCAGGGAATGGTTTGTAACCCCAATATGCCGGATATATCCTTTGCTTTTTGCTTCAACCATGGCTTCATAAAGCTCACTGCCGGATACAGGAAGCTGTTTGGGGTTATGAAACTGGTATATGTCAATATAATCTGTTTTCAGCTTTTCCAGGCTGGTCTCCAAATGCTGCCAGAAGGTTTCCCTGTCTTCAGCATGGGTCTTGGTTGCAAGAATGATTTCATTTCTGACCGAAGATAAGGCTTGCCCGATTTTTTCTTCGCTATCAGAGTATGCCCGGGCGGTATCATAGAAATTGATTCCACTTTCAAATGCCTTATTCAATATTCTAACTGCTGTGTCCATCGAAACCCGCTGCAGCGGTAAAACACCAAACCCGACGCGGGTAACCTCCAGACCGGTCTTTCCTAGTTCTGTCTTTTGCATAATAAGCCTCCATTCATACGTTTAACATGATATAACGAAAACCGTCTGAAATCAAGCGCTTCGCTGGCAGGCGTAAAAGTTGTACAGCGCCCGGTCCGGTTCAGGCGATCTGCCTGGAAAGTTTTTCGTTGCCTGGTGAGCGAAATGAAAAACGCGGCAGGGGTTAACCCCTGCCGCCGGTGTTTTTTAAGTAATTATCGCTGTGCATTTTTTACCTCTTACAAGTGCAAATCGGTTTTAAGCCATGCACAAGGCCAGGGCTTCTTCAGCTGCAGAGGCGGCATCAGCTGTATAAACGTCAGCACCGATGCTGGTACAGAACGTCTCAGTTACCGGCGCCCCGCCGATCATGATTTTAACCTTGTCTGCGATGGGGGAGGCCTTCACTTTTTCAACGATGTTCTTCATTTCGGTCATGGTGGTGGTTAACAAAGCAGAACAGGCGATAATGCTCGCGTTCTTGCTCATTGCCGCTTCGATGAATTTCTCCGCCGGCACGTCCACACCCAGGTCAAACACTTCCAGCCCCTTGCCTTCCATCATCATCCGAACAAGGTTCTTGCCGATATCGTGCAGATCTCCCTTCACGGTTCCAAGAATCACCTTGCCTTTGGCCTGTACACCCGAGCTGACCAAAAGCGGCTTGAGCATTTCAGTGCCTGTATTCATTGCACGCGCGGCGATCAAAACGTCGGGAACATAAACTTCGTTGTTCTTAAATTTTCCACCGATAATGCCCATGCCATGCAACAAGCCTTCTTCAAGAATGGTGTTAACATCCATGCCTTCATCGATGGCTTTCTGGACCAATTCCTTCACAACCTTGGCCCTTCCCTTTTGCAGGTTTTCGGAAATTTCCATTAACAAGCTCATAGCGTCACCTCAAAAAACATTTATTATCAAGCATTGCTGCATGACTTCCGGTTAATTCTTCCCACGGCTTTCCCTGTACTTTTTAGGGCTTTGCCCGGTTACTTTCTTAAATACCTTTGAAAAGTAGCTTTGATCTTCAAATCCTACGATGCTGGATACATCCACCATGGAGATGGACGGATCGGACAGAAGCTTCCGGCCCATTTCGATACGAATGTGGTTCAGATAGGTATTGAAATTCATGTTCATTTCTTCCTTAAAGATCTTGCTGAAGTAGGAGGGGCTGAGGTATACCGTGGCGGCCACTTCATCGAGGGTCAACTTCTTCATGTAATTGCTGCGGATATAATCGATAGACTTCAAGATCACATCCTTATGTTTTACATGAGTGAGATTGAACACATAGTCGGTAAACCGCTCCATGATACGTGACAGCCAGGGGGTGAGCTCCTCAAGGTTTTCCAGGTTCTGCAGCTGGTTCAGGTATTGATAGTTCAGGCCAAAGATCTGCCTGATATCCGCACCGCCCTCAAGAACCGCCCGGGACAACAATACCACCAGTTCCAGAACCCGTGCCCGGATCAAACTGAAATCGTTACCAGAAGAGAAGAAAATGTGACCGAGAATTTCATTCAAAAGCTTTTGAGACAGAGGTTTGTTGCCCACCGCAATGGCACTGAGCAGCTCACGTTCTGTTTCAATAGGATATGCCGAAACCTCTTCACCGGTTTCCAGCATTCCCTTCAGGTGATGAATATGAACCGATATGTCGGCAGCCTGTTCATGTTGCTTTTGTTCCATGCGGTATTCGTTCCACGAGGTGCCGGACAGATGGGAAGCAACGATAGATAGCAGCTCAGACAGGCTGTTTACCTTCTCAGGCTTTACAACCGGAATTTTTTTGGCTAACTCGATGGCAACAGAAAGCTGATCCCTGCTGAAATATTTCACGAAAAGATCCGACAGTAAAAATTCATCCGG
>JAAYJG010000236.1 GCA_012523055.1 Ruminiclostridium sp.
CCCGGGATCATTCCGCCGCCAAAGACCAGCGTAAAGGTAACCATTCCCAGCAGGAAGTTCCTTCCGATAAGGTTTTTCTTTGACAGGGGATACGCCATTGTAAGGGTAAAGAACATCGCTGTCAATGAGCCTGATACTGTCACAAACAAAGAAATCAGAAACGCCCTCGGTAACGTTGGGGATGAAAAAATATACTCATAGGTATCAATCTGAAATTTCGACGGTATAATGAAGAAGGGTCTGTTCAGTATTTCTTTTTCCGGTGCGAAGGAGCAGGCTATAACATACAGGAACGGAAGCACTGTTGCCATCGCAAAACATCCAAGAAAAATAGTATTAAAGCTATCGAACAATATTGACTGCCAGGACTTTTTGATTTTCATTTTTCCACCTCTTATCCAGGAGCCGGCTCGGGTTTCCCGAACGGTCTCCAGGAGCCGGCTCGGGTTTCCCGAACGGTCTCCAAGAGCCGGCTCGGGTTTCCCGAACGGTCTCCAAGAGCCGGCTCGGGTTTCCCGAACGGTCTCCAGGGAGTCGGCTCGGGTTTCCGAACGGTCTCCAGGGAGTCGGCTCGGGTTTCCGAACGGTCTCCCAACCAAATGTCGGGCTAAAAGTCGTAAATTCAGAATATTCCGGATTCTCCCGCCTTTTTAGCAAGCTTGTTCGCCGAATAGATCAGCACAATACCTATCAGCGATTTAAACAGGCCGACAGCGGTGGAATAACTGAACGCTCCTCTCGTAATCCCTATTGTATAAACATAAACGTCGAACACCTCCGAAACACTCCTGTTCAGGGAGTTGCTCATCAGGAATATCTGATCGAAGCCATTGTCCAGAATATGCCCCATTCTTAGTATCAGCAGCGTGATAACCGTACTTCTGATACAGGGCAAGGTAATATGCCAAAGCTGCCGGAATCGGTTCGCGCCGTCCATAATAGCCGCTTCGTACAGCTGAGGATCTATACCTGCCAGAGCTGCCAGGTATATGATTGTTCCAAATCCGGTCTCCTTCCAGATGGTCTGGCCGATAATCATGGGTCTGAATGTCTCAGGACTTGTCAGAAAAGGCACCGCCTGCCCGCCCGCCTGTATAATGTACTTATTGATTAAGCCCTGGGAATTAAACATCGTATACGTCAGGCTGGCGATGATAACCCAAGAAATGAAATGCGGGATGTAAACAAGTGTCTGAATGGTTCTTTTATACCACTGCTTGCGTACCTCGTTCAGCATCAACGCCATTATAACCGGGGCTGGAAAACCAAAGATCAGGTTGTAAAAGGAGATCTGAAGCGTGTTTGCAAAAAGTCGCCCAAAATCAGGATTCGTGAAAAAATCGATAAAGTTTTGAAAACCTACCCACGGGCTTTTGAAGAAGCCCAAATATGCGTTAAAGTCCTGGAAGGCTATCGATATTCCCCACATCGGTAAATATTTGAAAACAATAAAATGCAGCAATCCTGGAATTAAAAGCAGATAAAGCCAAAAATCCTTTTTGATCGTTTTCAGTTTAGATTCTTTTTTATGTATTGTGGTTGCTGCGATCCTGTCCTTTTGGTCTACGGTTAACTCAGTCAAATATATACCCCCCTAACGCCCTGGCTTATGTTGCTTATGAACACGCCAAGGAGACTCCAGCCTTAAGCATACGCAGTAAAGATCAGTGATTGAGGTGCGGACATCTCTTGTCCTGATACATTTGAATGTCACTCTCTGAATTTTAAAGCTTCAGACGGTTGAATTCCATAGTCAGAAGAGCTACAGTTTACCCGAAATAAGAAACAGGCCTTCACAAAGCCTGTAAAGCCACATCATAGGAGCTTCTCATGAGAAAATCATTTAAATTTCAGGGAACTGTCATTTTAGCTACAATTCAAATCATTTGAATTGTACATGGTTTTTCACCAATAATCGGATTTCCAAACCAGCTTTTACTTCGATACGGATCTGTATTTTCCAGGTGTCGTGCCCGTATACTTTTTGAAGAAGCGGATGAAATTTTCAGAATTTCTATATTTTAATTTGCTCGCGATATCTGATATTTTCATGTCTGTTTCTATCAGCCATTTTTTCGCCATATCGATTCTGTACTGCGCAAGGTAATCACTGAAAACAATACCCGCCTCGTTTTTCAGAATTCTGCGGATATAGCTGGGATGGTAATTCAGCCTTGCAGCACAATCCTCGAGGGTTAATTCGGTATGGAACTCCTCATGGATGATATTTAAAACTTTGTCAACAACTTTTTTGTATTGATTCTTTTCTGAAATCTTCAGGTTCTCAATAATCGGTGTAATAATTTTCTGAATAAACCATTTTTCTATCTCATCGGCTGTTTTCAGCCTGAATAGTTTTTCATACATGGATATGCCGTCGTTGACGATAATATTGTTGAATTCCCCGGATTCCTTCAGAATCAATACCAGATCGGTCAAAAGCCTGACGAGCGAAACCTGGTATTCATACCGACTGGCCTCCACCATAAACACCCTGTTGATAAATTGATGCAGCAGCTCCTTTGCCTTTTCAAGGCTGCTGGTTTTCACGGCCTCCAGCAGATCCCCTTCAAGCGCATCGGGGAAAATCGGCATTAATATGTTTATTTCCTGGATATCCTGATAAAAAATAACCGCTCTGTAACCAAGGCTGATTTGGTGCTTTAAAGCTTCTATGCATTCATAATACCCTTTATGGATATCACTGTAATCCCGGATTGGCTGACTGATACCTATGGATACCGACAGATTCAACGTTTCATGAATCGTCTCCTGGACTTTTTCTGTCACAGAATAGGCGATTTCCTTGAATTGTTGAATCCTGTCCTGAGGAATTCTGATAATGGTAACCTGGTACTCTTCAACCACAATAGGTTTGAGTACAAGGCTCTCCTCCAGAAGTTCTCCGACGACATTATTGATGGCAAACAGCATCAGATCCTTGTCGTTGTTTTCATATATCGTACCGTCAAAGGTATCAATCCGTGTGACCAGAACGCATATGGGCTCCGAAAGGACGAGATAGCCATAAAGCTTCAGCTTCTGGTTTACAAGCTCCTGATCTATTCCGCGAGATATCAACCTCAGGATAAAGAACTCTTTCAGTTGATCGAACTGGATGGACAGCTGGTTATTCAACCGGGTGTTGTCCTTCAGCAAAAAACTGATCCTCTCTTCAATCAAGCCAAACTCATCCCGCCGTCTTACGGGCTCCTTGCGATCCTGTTCTCCGGCAACCAGGTTATAGATCTTTTCCACAGGCCTGTATATCTTGTTGGAAATAATGAAAGCCGCTGCATAAACCACCAGGATAACGGCCAAACACGCAAAGAGCGTAAACCACCCAATCGCTTTCGAATCCTTCAGCAAATCGGATATAGAGATGATGGACAGATAAGTCCAGTTATTGTATTCGGATTTCAGATAGTTGATGCTGTAATCCACGGTATCGATCTGAACTGCAAAATTACCCGTTTTCTCATCAACAGCGGCAAGTTTTTGATAGTAGACAACGGGGTTATAGTCCTTTCCCCATTCTTTACTGTCGGGGTGTGCAATCACATGACCATCTTCACCGATGATCATCACCTGCCCAAGGTTTTTATTATCGGAAATTAACCCGGCCAATTGGCTATGGGGTATCTTCAGAATTGCCAGATAGGATGGATTTGAAATGAACAGCGGCCATTTTTTTACAAGACAGACACTGTCCATTTTGGATGGGTCATCGGATGCTCCCGGTATATTCATGCTAAGCTCGTCGACCCAGAACGTGGAACCAGGCTTTTTGATAAATTCATTCAGATACGAACTGCCAGGAAAGTTTTCCAGCTTGTAAATACCGCTGTTATTGATCACCCAGCCCTTGCTGAGGTTGGCAAAGCATATTTCGCTGACTCCCAGACTGTATGTAGGAAGGTTGTTGATAGCATCCTCCACCGTATTGAAAATGCTGAAATCGCTGCCTGTCATCTCTACAGGAAGGCTGGTCTTTACGGCGGGAGTTTCAATAAACTGCATCATGATATGGTCGGCGGTATATAAAAGCTGTTCCACAGACATCTGCACCTGGACGAGGTTGCGCATATTACTTTCGTTCACTTTATCCTGAATGGTTTCAGACC
>JAAYJG010000237.1 GCA_012523055.1 Ruminiclostridium sp.
TGGCAGCGACACCCCTGGGGCGCATGATCAAGGCCCCTTCTCTTTTTAGCTTGTTGCCATAAACAAGGCCGCTGTCCCGAAGCCTCATTTTAAGCATTTTAAACCTGTCCAGGGCAAGATTGTTTTTCTTCAGAGCCGATCCAATCAAAATCACATTCCCCTTGGTAATCGTCCAGGAATAGAAATCAGTTATGGTCTTGTCAAAGATCGCCCCAAACCAGGGAACGGAGCGTTCCGTTTCAAACCACTCCTGAATGGCTATATAGGGCTCGGGCATTTTATGTTCCGGAAATAGGACTTTTCTGACCAGGGAATGGGCGCCATCGGCGCCAACGATGATCCTTGCTTTTTCCTTGTATGCCTTGCCGTTATATGTAAAAGTGAACTGGAAAAAATCATCTGCGGTGGTGCAGGATTTGAAAGTACAGCCATGTGCAATATCGACATGATCAGGAACAATATTGATCAGCCACTGGTCGAAGGCCAGCCTGTCCATATTAAAATAGAACCTCTGGTAATACCGCTCCAAATGATTATCGAAATCGATGGTACGAACCAGAAAGATCTGGGGATCAACCAGCACGGAGGCAGGTGCCGCTATACCCAGACGTCCCAGCATTTTTTGGGCATCCGGTGCCAGCAGCCCGCCGCAGCATTTTGATATGCCCGGATACTCTTCCCGGGTGAGGTCCCGTTTATCCAGCAGCAGAACACTGTATTTTTTATCCAAAAGCCTTGCCAGTGTGCAACCAGCCGGTCCGGCCCCTATAATGGCAATATCATATGGCATTGGAAACCTCCTCATATGAAAATACGATGTGCATTGCATAGCACATCGTATCTGGTGGGAGAGGGTGGATTCGGACCACCGAAGCTGTTCAGCAACAGATTTACAGTCTGCCCCCTTTGGCCGCTCGGGAACTCTCCCCTGTTTTATATCCGCTCGCCCTCCAGGCGAACAATTAATATAATACAGGAGGATTCTACCTTTGTCAATAATAAAAATCGGCAAAAAGCCATGTATTTTTGTGCATCAATGCTATATTCTGGCCATATTTAACTGTTTCAGGAACATATTCCTAACACAGGAGATCGTATCTTCACACAGGATATATGTCAAGTAAAAGGTTCTTAAGGATTTTGATTGTCTTGTATTAAATATCCCCTGGCAACCGCATCATCCAAAAGCTCCTTCACAAAGCGCCAAAGCTTTTCCGAGCTTCCTTGAACTATTTGATTGCGTTCAAGCACCTGCTCAACAGAAATTCCATGGTTTTTCCAGGATATGCCCTGGGCCGTATAGTTCAGCAAAAGGGGCTGTAGCCTGTCCAGTACCGCTGCATAGCGTGCTTCCGGTGTTTCCATCAGCTCAAACTCTTCCCAGAGTTCAAACATTTCCCGGGCCTGTTCTTCGGGAAGCATCGAGAAAATGCGTTCGGCACACTTCTCCTCCCGTTCCCTCTTGTCCTGCCTGGCCTTCTCATCATAGCACTAGGTGTCCCCGGCATCGATTTCAACAATATCATGCATCAAAACCATTTTCATGACCCTTAGCAGATCCACCTTTTCATCGGTGTGTTCTGCCAGTAGAAAGGCCATCAGGGCCAAATGCCAGGAATGTTCGGCGTCATTTTCAAATCGGGTTGCATCGGTGATCAGGGACTGCCTGAAGATGGATTTGAGCTTATCCACTTCCACAATGAATGCAATTTGCCGCTTTAATCTATCCATCATTAATGCTCCTTTAATTAATTGAGCCAAGGTACATGACCTTGGCTCAGAGTGATGATCAAATAATTTTTTCCATCAGCTGCAATGTGCGCTGCACGAAGGCAGTCATCGCTTCGGGCTCCAGCGGCCTGTGGTTTAACATGGCAATATCGTAGATTTGCTTGACCAACAGCTCCCTGTCCCCATCCTTTTCCTTGTCCTTGATGCTTGCGATAAGTGCTTTCACCAGCTTGTTCCCACGGTTGATCACCAGCGTCTCTTCCTTCGGGAGCATACCGCCCATGTCACTGCCGCCGAACATCCGGCTCATTTCCTGCATTCTGATGGCTTGCTCGGACAACAGGATTACCGCCGGGGTTGATTCGGCCTTCAGCTTCTCTACCTGTACCTTTAAGTCCTTGTTCCCCAAAACATCCTTGAAAAGCTTCTCCAGCTTTTCAGCCTGCTTTTTGGTTTCCTTCTCGTTCTCATCAGCAGCTTCATCCTTCAGGTTCGAGGTGATTTCAGCATCGATACGCATGAATTTAACCTCGTTATTCTGCCCTTCCAAAAAGCTGATGAAATGGTTGTCAATCATGGTGTTCAGCAGCACCGCTTCCATGCCATTTTCCTTGAACATGTTGATGTACTGTGTTTGCTGTTTTACATCATGCACATAGTATACCGTGTTTTTATGCTTTTCACTGTTCTTTTCAAGGTATTCTGAAAGGGTGACATACTCATCATTAATGGTTTTGAAGATGATGATATCTTTTACCTTTTCATAGAATTTATCCTCCCGGATGCATCCATATTTCACAAAGGGATTTATATCATCCCAATACTTTTTATAGTTGTCCGGTTCCTTTTTATACAGCAAGGCCAGCTTGTCGGCAACCTTTTTGGTGATATGCCGTGAGATCATCTGCACATAGCCTTCGTTCTGCAGGAAGCTGCGTGATACGTTCAGCGGCAGATCCGGGCAATCCAGCATCCCTTTGAGCATCAACAGGAACTCAGGAATAACCTCTTTAATATTGTCGGCAACGAAAACCTGGTTGTAATATAGCTTGATCTTTCCTTCCATGGTTTCAAACTCATGCTTCAGCCGCGGGAAGTAGATGATTCCCTGCATCCTGAAAGGATATTCCATGTTCAGGTGAATCCAGAAGAGCGGCTCCTGATAGTCCATGAAGGTATCCCGGTAGAATTCCTTGTATTCTTCATCGGTGCAGTCTTTCGGGTTCTTTTTCCACAAGGGATGAATGTTGTTTAACGGCTGCGGCTTCTGTTCTTCCGTTTTATCCTTCTTATCTTTCTTGTCCTTCTCTTCGGGCTTTTCCGTTTCATCTACCAGATACAACTCGTAGGGCAGGAACGCAAAATACTTCTTTAAAGTTTCACGCATTTTGAACTTTTCGGTGAATTCCTTACTGTCATCAGCCATGAAAAGCGTGATCGTTGTTCCAACTTCCGCCCGGTCGGATTCACCCATTTCATATTCGGTATTGCCCTCACTGGCCCAGCGAACAGCCTGAGCGCTCTCCTGCCAGGAAAGGGTATCAATTTGTACCTTTTTGGCCACCATGAACGCCGAATAAAAGCCCAGGCCAAAATGCCCGATGATTTGCTGGTCATCGGTCTTGTCCTTATACTTTTCAATAAAGTCCTTCGCACCGGAAAAAGCGATCTGGTTAATATACTTTTTCACTTCTTCATCGGTCATCCCGATCCCATTATCCATAATTTTGATGGTATTGGCTTCGCTATTAACCGATACGGTTATTTTAAACTGGTGGCCTTCCCCCAGACTGGCTTCGCCCATGGCCGCTAATTTGTTCAGCTTGCTGATGGCATCGGCCGCGTTGGAAACCAACTCACGAATGAAGATATCCTTTTCGGAGTATAACCACTTCTTAATGATCGGGAATATGTTCTCGGTATGGATGGATATGTTCCCTTTTTCCTGAATCATAAAAAAACCTCCCCTGCAAACCATTATACTTTTGTAACCCCGTGGGGACATTTCTGCCAGCACAGGATACTATTCATGCACTTTTTGAAAAAAAGGATTATGCCTGAACCATAGCATGGATGATACATCCTGTTGGTGTGTATCAACAAAAAAGCAACAAGTGCACTTATTGCTTCATTTGCGCCCTGCCGTTATGTTTTCCGTCATTTTGTTAACACAATGGCATAGTGCTTCTATTACTTTAACAATATCATAGCGATTTCATTCTGGATTGTCAATACTTTTTTAGCACTCTCAAGGTGAGAGTGCTAATGCAGTTACTCCTGTGAAACCTAATGCTCGATGTGGCAGATTGATAAACTATCTCTTTTGATTTTATGAGTATTCACATGGACTCGATTTCTTTCAGTAGCTCTTCAACAACCCTGTTTTCCGGGATTTTCCGTAAAATCTCCCCTTTTTTGAACAGCAGTGCGCAACCGTCCCCACCGGCAATACCGATATCGGCCTCGCGGGCTTCACCGGGGCCATTTACCGCACAGCCCATCACTGCGACCTTAATAGGTTTTTCCAAGCTTTCCAGGGCTTTTTCAACCTTTTGCGCAATGTCGATCAAATTGATTCTTGTCCGCCCACAGGTGGGGCAGGATATCAACTCGACACCTTTTCTGTAAAGACCAAGTGACTTCAAAATGGCCTTTCCGGCTTTCACTTCCTCTACGGTGTCCCCGGTTAACGATACGCGGATGGTATCGCCAATTCCCTGAGCGAGCAAGGTGCCTATACCCACGGCAGACTTTACAGTGCCCTGGTATACGGTCCCTGTTTCGGTAACGCCAACATGCAGCGGGTATGAAACCCTTTGCGACATCAATTGATAGGTGGCAATGGTCAGCGGTACATTGCTGGCCTTCAGCGAGATGATAATATCATGGAAGTTTAAATCCTCAAGGATATGAACATGCTTCAGGGCACTTTCAACCAGAGCTTCGGCGGTTACACCGCCGTGCTTTTCCAGCAACTCCTTTTCCACTGAACCGGAATTCACCCCGATACGGATGGGAATTCCCCTTTCAGAAGCACAGGAAACCACGCTTTTTACCCTGTCCATGTGCCCGATATTGCCAGGATTGATCCGAACCTTGTCCACACCGTTTTCCATGGCTGTAATGGCCAACCGATAATCAAAATGGATATCAGCAACCAGCGGGATGGAGATTCCCTTTTTAATTTCTGCAACAGCTTGTGCCGCAGCCATGTCCGGAACCGCAACACGGATGATATCACATCCGGCTTGCTGAAGCCGCAGAATTTGTGAAATGGTAGCCCCTGCGTCAGAGGTTCTTGTGTTGGTCATGGACTGGACGGTGATCGGCGCATCCCCGCCGATAAACAGGTTACCCACTTTCACTTTGCGGGTCACCCTGCGTGAAATGTTTGTTTCCATTGTATTTACCCTCCGAAAAGCCTCGGGAAAACCCTCGGAATGTCATTAATCAAGGTTGCAATCAGCAATAATACCAGCAGTATGAAGCCCACCATGGATATCCATGCTTCCTTTTCCGGATCGATTGGCTTTCTGCGAATTTTCTCTATGAGTATCAGTAAAAGCTTCCCTCCGTCCAGTGCCGGGAATGGAAGCAGATTCATCACACCCAGGTTCAAACTGAGGAACATCGTGATTTGCAGCAGGTTTAAAAGCTTTCCTGAAAAGCCCGAACCTGCCTCCACCACCTGGCCAATGGTGTCGACAATACCCACCGGCCCCGATATATCTTCTAATCCTACTTTTCCGGTAAACAGGCCGCCCAGCGTCATATAAACACTGCGGATGGTAGATATGGAATAGTTAATCCCGCTTTGAATTGTTCCGAAGAAATCGCCCTTCTTGTATTCAAACTGTACGCCCAGGTCATAATAGGTTTCGCTGGGCTGGGGCTTAACATCCTCAAGCGTGTAGATTTCACCATCACGATCCACCGTGATATCCACAGGGTTTTCCTTGCTTTGCTGCAAATACCTGAACAGATCAGCCTTTACTGTAACAGGCGTATTATCAACCCTGATGATTCTGTCCCCGGGAAGCATCTTTGCCGCATCTGCGGGAGAACTGGGTTGAACTTTTTCTACTTTATTATTTGCTGTGTCATCAGCGTCAACCCCCACGGTGATACCAATCATATACATTGGCTCACTCATTTTGGGTGTCACCGTTGTTTGCTGCAGACCGTTCACGCCTGGCCGCCGATACGCCACCTCAACCTCTTCCCCATCGGATAAAAACAGGAAGAGGAAAAAGTCGTTGCTGGAGAAGAATATATGCTTTCCGTCATAACTGACAATTTCATCACCCACCTGCAACCCGGCTTCTATCAACGGTGAACCCTCGTCAATGTTTTCGATGGTTCTGGTATTATAGCCCATGGCGAAGGAGATGAAAGTGGTGATGATCACCGCGACGAGTATGTTCATCGCCGCCCCGGCCACAACAATGAGTGCCCTTTTGCCGGCAGGTTTCTTGTTGAAGGCACGCTCATCGCTGGAGGCTTCCTCTTCCCCCTCCATCTTACAAAACCCGCCCATGGGGATGGCGCGGATGGAGTACTCTGTTTCGCCCCTTTTCCATGAAAACAGCTTCGGGCCCATAAATATGGCAAACTCAAGCACCTTCACGCCTGCCCATCGGGCAACCATAAAATGGCCCAGCTCGTGTATCAGAATTAAAAAGCTTAACGCGACAATCGCTAAAAAAATGTTCATCCTCAAACCCACTTCCGTAATTTGTATCCATTTGAAAGCCAGGGAAACCTACCCTATCATGCGGCCATACAACCGCAGGGTTTCCTCCCGGCTCCACGCATCTGTTTCTATTATATCATCGATGGATGGCTTCGTATGCACCAAATGATTTCCCATCACAGTTTCAATCAAATCCATGATCCCGACGAACGGGATTTTTTCCTGCAGGAACAACGAAACGGCCACTTCATTAGCTGCGTTCATCACAACCGGCAGGCTGCCCCCTGTCTCGGCAGCCTTAAAGGCCAGCTTCAGGCATCGGAAAGCTTCGAAATCCGGCTTTTCAAAGGTTAATGCGGTTAACTTTGAAAAATCCACCCGTCCAAACCCATTGTCCATCCGTTGCGGCCAGGTCAGCGCAAGCTGGATGGGAATGCGCATATCGGGAACCCCCATCTGAGCAATGATGGAACCATCCCGATAGGAAACCATGGAATGAATGATGGACTGTGGATGGATCACAACCTCAATGCGGGATAAGTCCACATTAAAAAGCCATAGGGCTTCGATCACTTCCAGGCCCTTGTTCATCATGGTTGCCGAATCGATGGTGATTTTACTGCCCATGGCCCAGTTCGGGTGCTTCAATGCCTGTTTCAGCGTCACCTGTTCCAGTTGCTGTTTCGAATAGCCCCGGAAGGGCCCTCCGGATGCTGTTAATATCAGCTTTTCAACATCTTCAGCCCGGTTTCCCGACAGACTTTGGAAAAGCGCCGAGTGCTCGCTGTCAACCGGGAGAATGCTGACCCCTTTTTGCCGGGCGGCTTCCATCACCAGCTTGCCCGCTGTTACCAGTGTTTCCTTGTTGGCCAGCGCGATGTTCTTTCCGCATGAAATGGCCTGCATGGTGGGTAAAAGCCCTGCAATACCAACCACAGAGGTTAATACCGTATCGGCTTCGGGCATTGAAACAAGCTCCAGCATGCCCTCCAATCCCCAAACGACCTTCGTGGAGGTATCCTGAAGCTTTATTTTCAGCTCTTTTCCCTTCTCGGGATCCATCACTGAAACAACGCCAGGCTTGTACTTTCTGGCCTGTTCCTCTAAAACACCAATGTTGCCGCCTGCTGCAAGACCCACCACCTGTATGTTCAGGTTGTCACAAACCTGCAGGGCCTGTACTCCGATGGAGCCGGTTGAACCCAGTATAACCAGTTTTTTTGTCATCACATATCTCCAGTTATCATCTAATGTTTTGTTAAAGCTTTATTTTGTAACTCAGCTTTCCAATCCAGACTTGTGAGCAGTGTTTTGAGGTGCGGGCACCGATATGCTCAGATATGATATCGCGCCGGTCGGTAGCCTGCTGTACCGGCAAACATCCGAAACAATGTGGGAAAGTTGAGTGAGCAATTCTATAATATCAGAAGCTGCAAATAAAAGTAAATCGCCGGGGCAACGAATAGCAGGCTGTCTATCCTGTCGAGCAGGCCGCCGTGGCCGGGAAAGATATGCCCAAAATCCTTGATGCCCACA
>JAAYJG010000023.1 GCA_012523055.1 Ruminiclostridium sp.
AAACTGCATAGTGATGAATCTGGAGCAACTGCTCCGGAATTTCTTTTATTCTTTTTTCAATGTACGAATTTTGATTCAATTTATATGCGTAGAATAATTTAAAATAGTTTTTCAGTAGACCCTAATTATCTCAACTGGCTGACTATTTGAATTTGAATTGAAACTGGAGATGAAGGAAGTGAAAAAGATGCTAATTGCATTATTAATTCTGGTATTACTCGCCCTTATATTAACGGGATTTGTGTTTTACTCTAAAAAGTCTTTAAAAGATGTCATTCATCCTGAAGAAAACCTTACGGTAACAAGTACGGCTTTCGCCGAAGGGAGTATGATACCGGTTCAATATACCGGTAAAGCTGAAAACATAAACCCACCGCTTGATCTTGGCAACCTTTCACCGCAATCAAAGACCATTGCGATTGTAATGGATGATATTGATTTCCCTGTCGGCATTTATAATCATTGGATCATATGGAACATACCAGTTGCTTACACTTCTATTCCTGAAGGAATACCCCATGACCAGGTGATTGTATCCCTGGGAAATGCCATACAGGGGAAAAGCCAGTATGGAGGAAAGCATTATTACCGCGGGCCGTTACCGCCCTTTGGAGTACACCGATATGTTTTCAAGGTTTATGTGCTGGATACTGTGCTGGAGCTTGACCAGAATGCAGGTAAAATCGAGTTGCAAAAAGCAATGGATGGGCACATTCTGCAATATGGCACGCTGATGGGTAAGTTTGGACAAGAGCGAAAGTAACGGATTCAGGCAAAAAAAGGGCGGTTCATCTGGTTCCATAAGAACACGGATGAACCGTCTTTTTTGTGTCTAAACAGACGATGTGAAGGCACCCCCATTCCGATGAGGGCGAACCTATGATCCAGGCCAGCCCGGGCAGCCGGAATAAGGCGCCCCCATTCCGATGGGGGCGAACCCACTTTAATTCGTGATAGACGGGGTCCAGTATTTGTTGTTGTAGATGTCGGTGATGCGGTAGGTCATCTGAAAGTTGTCGTCGCCAACGGAAAGGTTTTCAACGGTCCATTTCCCGGTGGCGGTATAGGCATCTCCCAGGAAATAGGTGTCGTTATACTGGCCATCATAGGTGTAATAGTCACACAAGTAATCAATCTTATCCCCCGAAGCGATCTCGATCAGCCCCTTTGCCTGGGTTTCGGTTTCTGTATTTGTATCATATCGCAGTTGGGCTCCGATGACGGTTCCATAAGGGTTTTCGTTATCAAATACAAGGATGATGTCCGCCAGCTGACCGTTCAGCAGAACCGGTACACGGCCTCTGATAGAATAGGTGTCACCGCTGCGATCTTCGGAAATCATATAATAACTGACGATGTGACCATTCAGCGCCATCCAGGTGCCGTCAAATTCCATGATCAAATCACCATCGTCATTAAATTCAAAAACATTGTCCAGTCCCAGATCGATAAAGCCCTCTCCATCGTCGATGAAGACATTCAGCTCCAGGTTCTGTATCAGGCTCCATTGCTTCTCGGTCAGCTGTAATACCCTTTGCCCACCCTTTTTAGTAATTTTCAGCGCAGCGGTATCCAGTTGGTTTTGTTCATAATACTCTTTCGCATTCTGAATACGGTCGAGATCAAGCCAACCGGCAGCACCGTCGGCAAGGCCTGTGATGCTGCTGAAATCTCCACCTGATAGGAAATTGTCTAAAAGTATTCCCACCAGACCACTGCCGGAAGAGGACGATGAGCCCGATTCCTCACTGGATATTCCCAGCAGACCATCCAGCGGGCTTCCACTGCTGCCCGAAACAATCTGCCCACCGGCGGCCATGGATGCAAAGCTTCTGATACACTCGCTGTATTCTTCATCCAGCCCAATCTTTTCATAGGTATTGAGCATGGCATTCATCTTGTTCAGGCTGTTATACGGGAAGTAAATGGACAGCCCGTTGGCATTGGTGATATTGTTGGTGGTTCTGTTGTATTTGATGCTGCCGCTCAGGGATTTCGCAAATGCGCGCGCCTCATTGGTTCCCAGCTTTTGAGCAAAATCGATCAAATCGATTTGATTCAGCTTTGAGGACTTTGAAAATTCCTTACAGGAAGAGCGTGCATCTGAAACCACCTGGTATTGCTCCCCATCAAGCAGTTCCCCCGTAGATTTGGCAAAGGCTTTGAACTGCTCGGGAGCGGTTCCTTTCAGCTCCGCCAGGTCGATTAGAGAAAGGGTACCCTGACTGCGCGGGGTTTCCTGCTTTACCTTTGAAATATAATCATCTATCAGCTTTTTGCCCAGATCAAGCGTTGGTATGGAGGTGTTTTTTGAAAGCGCACTGATCCAGCCGGTATAATACCAGCCTATCCCTGGCTCTGTTTCTTCGGAGGCGACCATGTAATCGGCGTAAGGTTCCAGAACCATAGCCGTTTCCAAGGTTGCCATCAGACAGGCATCAAAGCCAATGATATCGAAGTTACAACCCGCGTTTTTCAGCGCTGTTCCGACCTCATCCAGGGTCATGCTGTCACCCTGGAAATGCTGGTCATAGCCATATCCGCTCAGGGAGCCACCGCCATGATCCCAAAAGACCAGAATATAACGGTCTGCCGGATATTCCACCTCGCAGAACTGAATAAAATCCGTAAGGGTCCCGGGCTTGACCATGGATTTTTTCCCAAGGCTCTTCTCAAGCGGCTCCAACCCTTTGGATGTTACCCGGTATCGCTGGTTTGTACTGCTGTTGATCACGCTGTTCTGCCATTTCTGTGTTCCCCCGGTTTCGATGATAATGTTCACCTGATCGGAGATATCAGCATCAAGCATTTCGTTCAGGTCTGAAGACGCCATGCCACTGCGGCTTTCCAAGTCTGTTCCGCACATGTACACCATGACGGTGGCGGTGTCCTTGCCGTTCCCCTGCAGTACGGTGCGCTTGGAACGGGCAAGCTCGGATACCGAGTTATCGAGGGCGTATGCGCCTGTATCTGAGGTTGTATTGCCCGGTTCACTGGGTTGCCAGGGTGTGGAGGTGGATGTCTGCGATGAGGGCGCGTTATTGCCTTGGCCTTGGTTCTGAGTATCATTGTTCTTGCCGCCCAGCTGTGTAATAATCAGATACATCACAATCAGAATGACTACAAAAGACAGTATCTTCGGCTTGCCGACGGGTGCTCTGTTTCTGGTGCCGCCTCCTCCTGCGTTAAAACCCGAACCACCTCTGTCTGAATATCCTCCTGAGTGACCTACTGGTCCACCTGTAGATCCGCCCAATCCGGAGCCACGCCTTCTTACGCTGCCTCCGCCTGTCCCAACACGCTTTTCACGGCTTACCGGCCTGTTTTCTCTGTTCATAATTTTTCCCTCCGTGATTTAAGGTTGAAAACACTAAAATAGTAAGCTTGCTTCATCATCCCATTTTGTATATAATTTACAGTTTGTTTGCAGAATCAAATACCGAACAGCTTCTGTGAATTTCTCCGATTGATTGATCTTCGATGCTTGATGCTTGTCCATGCAGTTATCGTCGAGTACAGTGCTTAATCCCGCCACTGAATATCGGATTGAGCCTGACTCCAGCCTGTCGAGTATGGTTCCTTTATTGATGATGTACGATTGAATTTCCTCCAGAACTCCGTCTCTGATTTTATGGTTTTCAATCCATCGGTCTTGTTCGGTATATTTTTCCTCATCTTTGGTCGTTTTGTATAAAACCCTGAAAGTTATCTGGTCCGCCCCTAAGTTTTCTTTAGCATGCTGCAGTATCTGCCGGGGTGTCCAGGTATTAAAGCTGTCCGTTAAATTGACGGACAACCTTAAATTGAAATTTAAGTCGCTGTCCTTTATTTGGGCACACAATCCCTGTAAATCAACCTTAAGCTTATCTTGAGTACCATTATACAGCTGATTCATTTCCGCATCGAAAGAAGACAGGGAGATGGAGATTGTACTGACCCCTACATGATTTCTCAGAAATTTGAGATAGGGTTTATCGATGCCAGCTCCTGTTGTTTGCATCTCTACCCAACGAAATGGTTTTTCAAGGTTTGCGTTTAATGTTCCAAAGGTTTGCAGGAACTCTCTGTTCTGTTGGGGTTCAATTCTGCCTGTAAGCATCACGGTATTACAGCCGTTGTCCCTGGCAAACTCCATTCTTCTGATATATTCTCTTTGTGCTTCGTGGTAATTCGGAGAGCCTGGATCCATTAAGTTTTGGTATTGCTCATTATGCATGCGGGAAACACAGAAGCCACAATTATTGATACATTTCCCTTTTCCTTTTGGTGGCACTACTATGCTCAGACTCTGTACTTTCATGAAAATAAACCTCCACTGTTCCGTCTGTGAATGCTAGTGCAGAACACTTTTTCTTCTCCACTTAAAAACCCTGTTTTAAATCTAAACTCTATTATACCACCTTTTTTTGAACACTTGTAGATGGATTGTATTCAAAGAAAACAACTCTGAGTAAATGAATCATCGGGAAGTCGCGGAAAAATGAAAACTCCTCCAAGCACAAAACACATGGAGGAGTTAATAGCAGCTTAGTATTTGATTTTTCTATGTCCGTGCAGTACATATTCTGTGGCATGTGACAGTTCCATGCCCATGTAGGACATATTCGGTTACATGTGACAGTTATATGTCCTTGCGGGACATATGTGAAGGGGGGATTACTATACTTCGATTTCGCCTTCCCTGAACTTTGTCAGGTAGTTCATGCAGTAGTCGTCCAAACCCATCAGTGCTTCGGCGGCATACATGAAGGACATCAGCTTTTTATCAAGCGGATCCATGATTGCTCCATCCATTCCAGCGGCCATCGCAGCCACCAGGAAGGTTTGGTTCATCAGCTTTCTGGCAGGAATTCCGAAGGAAATGTTAGATAATCCACAGGCGATATGTGCTTCGGGGAATTCAGTTTTTACCTTGCGAATGGTTTCAATAGCCACAACGCCATAATGGGAGCCTGTTCCGATTGGGCGGATCAGCGGATCGATATAGATATCGTCCAGGGCAAGCCCTTCCTTCGTAAGCTTTTCAATCAGCCTTTCGGCGATGACAACCCTTTCATCGGTGGTTTCCGGCATCCCGGAATCGTCCATGCAAAGGGCAATGATACCCGTTTTATACTGCACTGCCAGAGGCATAATGGCGTTGTATCTTTCAGCTTCATCGGTAATTGAATTGATAATGGGCTTAGCGTTCCTGTTCACCTTCAGCGCGGCTTCTATGGCTATCGGGCTGGGGGAATCGATGGAGAAAGGTGTATCCACAATTTCCTGGATCGTATTGATCAGCCAGATAAGCCTTTCAGGCTCTTCACCCGTGAACATCCCCGCGTTCACATCCAAAAAAGAGGCACCTGCAGCAACCTGTTTTCGGGCGATGTCCTGAATGGTGTTGGTGTCATAGCTTTCAATTGCAGGCCGGATCGCTTTCAGCGTACTGTTGATTTTCTCTCCGATAATGATCATATTGAACCCCTCCTTTATTCTGCATGTCGTCATGGGAACAAGATTCTTCGCTTCGCTCAGAATCATATGATTATGGTTTAACGAAGATTCCTTTGCTGAGCTCACAATGGCATATGCTTCACAGTTCAGCGAAGCTTTTTGCTTTGCTCTGAATAACTTACCCGTAACAACAAAAACCTCTTAAAACAACCCCGATATTTTCCCGCTGGAATCCACATCGATGGATTCGGCTGCAGGTACCTTCGGCAACCCGGGCATGGTCATGATATCTCCGGTGAATACAACCACAAAGCCAGCCCCGGCAGAGACCTTTACATTCCGAACCGAAACCTTGAAATTTCTTGGGCTGCCCAGCTTTTTCGGATCATCCGAGAATGAATACTGAGTTTTAGCCATGCACACCGGAAAATGCTTAAAGCTCATTTCCTCAATCTTCGCTATTTCTTTCAGTGCCGCGGGAGCGAAATCAACACCGTCCCCGCCGTATACCTTTGTAACAATTTCTTCAATCTTTTCACGGATAGACAGTTCGTTGTCGTAGATATATTGAAATTCAGCTCTGCCTTCTTCCACCAGCCGAATAACCTCCCTGGCCAGTGCCTCTCCCCCTTCGCTGCCCTTTGCCCAAACTTCAGACAGGGCAACATTGGCACCATATTGCCTGCACTTTTCTTCGATCATCGCAAGCTCGGCCTGCGTATCGGTTGGGAACCTGTTGATGGCGACCACCGCCGGCAGCTTGAACTTCGTAGTGATGTTTTCGATATGCTGCAGCAGGTTTGGCAAACCCTTTTCAACAGCAGCCAGGTTTTCAACAGATAATTCTGCTTTCTGCGCACCGCCGTGATGCTTTAATGCTCGAACAGTCGCAACGATAACCACTGCTGACGGCTTGAAGCCCGCAACCCGGCACTTGATGTCCAAAAACTTCTCCGCGCCCAGATCGGCACCGAAACCAGCCTCGGTAACAACATAATCACCCAGTTTCAAGGCCATTTTGGTAGCCATGATACTATTGCAGCCATGGGCGATATTTGCAAAGGGTCCGCCGTGAATAAACGCAGGGGTATGCTCCAGGGTTTGAACCAGATTCGGCTTCAGGGCATCTTTCAACAGCGCGGCCATTGCGCCGTCGGCTTTCAGCTGGCCTGCGGTAACCGGCTCATCATCCCGTGTATAACCCACGATAATATTGCGAAGCTTTTCCTTCAGGTGATCCAGATCTCTGGACAAGCACAGAATCGCCATGATTTCCGACGCAACCGTGATGTCAAAGCCATCTTCCCGGGGAACACCATTCACTCTTCCGTTCAGGCCATTTACGATAAACCGCAGCTGGCGGTCATTCATGTCCATACATCGTTTCCAGGTAATCCTTCTTGAGTCGATTCCAAGCTGGTTGCCCTGATAAATGTGGTTGTCCAGCATGGCTGCCAGTAGGTTGTTGGCAGCGCCAACCGCATGCATGTAACCGGTAAAGTGAAGATTAATATCCTCCATGGGATCAACCTGTGCATAACCACCGCCGGCAGCGCCCCCTTTAATACCGAATACAGGCCCCAGAGACGGTTCACGCAAAGCAATGATGGCTTTTTTACCCAACCGGGCGAGGGCATCGCCAAGCCCAACGGTGGTGGTGGTCTTACCCTCTCCCGCTGGGGTGGGTGTGATGGCGGTAACCAGGATCAGCTTGCCATCGGGCTTATCTTCCAGCCTGTCGAAAATAGTATAATTGATCTTCGCCTTGTAGTTGCCATACAGCTCCAGATGCTCCCTGTCCACGCCAAGGCTTTGCGCGATCTGTTCAATGGGATGAAGCGGAATGCTCTGGGCAATTTCAATGTCACTTGGAAATTTCATATAGAACCCCCTTGTTGAATGTGTTTCGGATATGTAAACATCAATCACTCGTTATTTTCTTTTATCATCATAGCACATGTATAAGTTTTTTAAAGGGGCAACCCCTGCTTCAAAAAGTGCTTCGTGGATTCGTATTGACTCCCTTTATTGCACACTGATCTTGATCACATTCTGTTGCCTTCTTTTTATACAGGAACGCACGCCAGAATATCAAGCCGACAAAAATACCGCCTCCGAGCATATTCCCGAGTGTAACCGGTATCAGGTTTTTCACCAGAAAGCTTTGCCAGGTAAGAGCCTGAAGCTTTTCAGCTGTCACCCCCATGGAAGCTGCTGCTTCCACCCATGTGGGGTTTGCTTTTGCCAGGATGCCCGCGGGGATATAATACATATTCGCAATGGAATGCTCAAAGCCCGAGGTGATAAACAGCCATATCGGGAAAAAGATCGCCAGAAGCTTCCCTGCCATGTCTTTTGCTGCCTGGGCCATCCATACGGCCATGCATACCAGCCAGTTACAAAGCACACCCATGGAAAAGGCATTCACAAAGGAAAGGTTCACCTTGTTTACTGCTGTCTTAATTGTAAAACCGCCAAGCAGGCCGCCTGAGGAATTGAGCTGTCCGGACAAAAGGATCAGCATGACGACAATCAGCGATCCCACTAAATTGCCGATATAGACGAAAAGCCAGTTTTTCAGCATCTGGGGCCATCGTGACCGACCTTCCATGCAAGAGACAATGATGAGCATGTTGCCGGTGAAAAGCTCGGCCCCGGTGATCACAACCATCATCAGGCCTGTTGAGAAAATCGCCCCGGCCAGAGCTTTGGCTAAACCGACCGATTCTATTGTATGAATGGCCATATTCGAGCCCTGTGATGCAAAGGCTATGAAAGCACCGGCCAGAATGCCCAGCAGAAGCAGCTGACGCACCGGCAGGCTCGCTTTTTTACAGCCGGCTTCCACATATCTGCTTGCGATTTCAGCCGGAGAATGGATCATCTTTTCCATGAAAACCTCTTTCCTAATTTCTACATACAGAAGATAACCGCAGTTTTAGAACTACAGGGTTTTACAGTTCAGTCAGCGGCATACCAAAACATAACTTTTCTTAAAGCTGCGGTATTTCGTGGATCAGTTCCGGCACAATCTCAAACAGATCGCCGACAATGGCGATATCAGCAATTTGCATCATCGGTGTATCCGGGTTTTTATCGATGGCAATGATCAGATCGCAGGATTGCATCCCAACCAGATGTTGAATTTGCCCTGAGATGCCACAGGAAATATATATCTTCGTTTGGACCGTCTGGCCGGTTTGCCCCACCTGATGGGCATAGGAAATCCATCCTGCGTCAACCGCCGCGCGGCTGGCACCGACGGCCCCTCCAAGCTTTATGGCGAGTTTTTTCAAAAGCTCAAACCCGCTCTGACCCTTCATGCCCCTGCCGCCGGCAATGATGATCTGCGCATCTCCAAGGTTTACAGCGGTTTCCTCACTATGATGCACTTCAATAATTTTTTTAGCATTGATTGTATCTTCATCCAAAACGAATTCTTGCAGAACTTCCCCTGTCCTTGTTGAATCCGGTTCCGGTGCCTTCATCACCCGCGGGCGGACGGTGGCCATCTGCGGACGGTGGCTGGAGCAGCGAATGGTTGCCATAATATTCCCGCCAAAGGCAGGCCTTGTCTGCAGCAAATCCCCATTCTCCGGGTCTATGGAAAGGCCGGTACAGTCGGCTGTCAAGCCGCAGTTTGCAACAATAGCCACCCGTGGCGCAAGAGCCCTGCCCCTGGTCGTAGCGGCAAATATCAGAATTTCCGAGCAGTATTTTTGAATCAGCCGCACC
>JAAYJG010000238.1 GCA_012523055.1 Ruminiclostridium sp.
ATTGAGGAGACGTATGAACTGGCGGAAGCCATCCTCAGCAACGACAACGAAGAAATAAAAAAGGAACTGGGCGACCTGCTGCTACACGTGGTTTTTTATGCAAAAATAGGAGAAGAGAAGCAAACCTTTGATGTGGCCGATGTGTGCCACGCTATCAGCGAGAAACTGATCTTCCGCCATCCTCACGTGTTTGGCGATCAGCAGGCCGATTCGGCGGGCATGGTGGAGAAATCATGGGAACAGATCAAACTCAAAGAAAATGGAGGCAACAAAACAGTGCTCGAGGGGGTGCCTGCATCCTTACCTTCACTCGTGAAAGCTTACCGGATACAGGATAAAGCCCGCAACGCGGGCTTCGATTGGAATCAACGCCACGATGTATGGGACAAAGTAAAGGAGGAACTGGGAGAGCTGGAGGCGGAGATTGAGAAGATGGATACCGATAAAATGGAAGCCGAATTTGGCGACCTGCTCTTCAGCATCATCAACGCAGCCAGACTCTACAAGATAAATCCCGATAATGCACTAGAGCGCACAAACAAGAAGTTCATGTTCCGGTTTAACTACATGGAGAAGAAGGTGAAGGAACAAGGTCACACGCTCAAAGGGATGAAATTGGAAGACATGGAAGCAATCTGGCAAGAAGCCAAAAGAGAGGAGTAAATATTACTTCCCTGTTCGCCAACGGCTCAAGATGGTTTTCCGTTTTGGAAAGATACCGTTCTGTTTGGTACGAACATCTTCCACGACATAAAAAATATTGTTGTCGAAGTTGTTGAGTGTACGTTCCAGTGTCTTCATCTCCTTGCGGTCGACCACCGTCTCGATGATATCTACCTCGTTGGTCGATCCTGTACCATGTGTCAGGGTAGCCCCGATGTTCAGTTTATTCAACTTCAGCACCAGCTCTTTTCCATTCTTCTGTGTATAGATACGGCACAACACGACGCCGTAAGCAATCCTGTTTTCGAGTAAGATACCCACATAGTTGCCTGTGGCATATCCGGCCGCATAGGAGAGATAAGCCACGATGTCGTTGGCCCTCGCTAGTATCTGAGAGATGATCACAACCCAGATAAATACTTCCACAAAGCCAATTAAGGGCGCTTTGTATTTTTCTCCTTTCGATACAAAAATAATTCGCAACGTACCCAAGGATACATCCACTACACGACCAAAAAAAATGATTATTGGCAACAGCCAGGGGTAAACGTCTAAAAAGTCAAACATAAGAATAAAATCAGTCTTTAGTAGTTAGAATCTGAGAAGCGCACTTTACAGTCAAGCCTCAGCAACCAGGGTTTTCAAGTAAGCAATAAAATCCCGGATATCCTGCTCGGTAGTATCCCACGAGCAGACAAGGCGCATTTCATTGCGGCTTTCATCCCAGTCGTAAAAGAAATAACGTTCTCGCAGCATGTCTGTGATCTTTTTGGGAAGGATAAAGAACAAAGCGTTGGACTCCACAGATTGCGTGATCTCCACACCTTTGATTTCACGCATTTCATTCCACAACAAACGGGCTGCAGCATTGGACTTCTGTGCATTCTCCAGCCATATATTTTCATTTAGGTAAGGAATGAATTGCGCTGCGATGTACCGCATTTTGGAATATAACTGGGTAGTTTGTTTCCGATAATATTTGAGATGTTCAGCCAGTTCCTTTCGCAACGGAACCAGTGCCTCACCAAACATCAGTCCGTTCTTGGTGCCACCCAGCGTAAAAATATCCACTCCACAATCGGAGGTGATCTCCTTCAGCGTCACGCCCAAATGCACGCAGGCGTTGGCAATGCGGGTACCATCTACAAAAAGGTACATATCGTGGGCATGTGCCAGATCGGCAAGCGCCTTTATTTCATCTGCAGTATAACATGTCCCCAGCTCGGTTGTCTGCGAGATCGCGATTACTTTCGGTTGGGAGTGATGCTCAAAACCGAATCCCTGGAGATGGGGACGAACCAGGTCGGGG
>JAAYJG010000239.1 GCA_012523055.1 Ruminiclostridium sp.
GCAGGTGATCTGCATTGGTGGCATTGGGACGGGGAGCCCGACCCGTGGAACCCTGATATGGAAAGGAAGTATAAGGAACAGATCGCAAAGCTGAAAAACGCTATGATTGATATTGCTTTTGTTCCGGCAGACCCGCGCCAGCGAAGGTTTTCACATCTGGGAATCAGCTGGTTCCTGCGGGAAGTGACCTGCCCCCATGTTTTTCCGATGCACTTTGGAAGAGATTACAGCATCATGAAGGTGCTTGAGAAGCATCCTGAGATAAAACCCTGGCTCTCAAGAATACACCCGGTTTCAGAACGTGGTCAGTCTTTTCTTCTGAAACCGGATGCATGATATCCTTTATTCTTCGTCAAGAGGTTTGTGGCTGAACCTGCGCCGATTTGCGGCATAATCGGAAACAATATGGCCGTTGCCCACCAGCTTGAACTTGTAGATCAAAAGCCCCTCCAGGCCCATCGGGCCGCGGGCGTGAATCTTGTTGGTGCTGATGCCCACCTCCGCACCAAAGCCATACTTAAATCCGTCGCTGAACCGGGTGGAGCAATTCCAGAAAACGTTCCCGGAATCCACCATGTCCATGAACCGCTCGGCATGGGCCTGGTTGTTGGTGATGATGCTGTCGGTATGCCCGGAGCCATACGTATTGATATGTTCTATCGCTTCATCAAGAGAATCTACCACCTTAACCGACAGAATATAGTCCAGGTACTCGGTTTTCCAGTCTTCTTCGGTAGCGGCTTCCACGGGTATGATCGCCCGGGTTCTGTCACAGCCTTTTATTTGCACCTTGTTTTCATCGGTTTTCCTTTTCAATGCCGGCAAAAAAGCATCGGCGACATCCTGATGCACCAGCAGGGTTTCTGTCGCGTTGCACACTGCCACATATTGCACCTTTGAA
This sequence comes from Ruminiclostridium sp., assembly GCA_012523055.1. GTDB lineage: Bacteria > Bacillota > Clostridia > DSM-8532 > DSM-8532 > JAAYJG01. The sequence continues at coordinate 902 of JAAYJG010000239.1, forward strand.
TCGTTTACCACATCTACAGCCATGTTGATGTCAGCTTCGCCGTCCACATAGCAGTGGCAGATCCCGTCGGCATGCCCGAGAACAGGTATGCGGGAATTGTCCATGATATAGCGCACAAATTCGTTGGAACCCCTTGGGATGATCAGGTCGATATGTTCATCAAGCTTCAGCATTTCGCTCACATCTTCGCGCGTTTCAAGCAGATGAAGCCATCCGGGGTGAATGCCGGCCTCGGTGGTTGCCATTTTGATGACATCGGCCAGAGCGCGGTTTGTTTCCCTTGCTTCGCTGCCGCCCTTCAACAGTACGGCATTTCCACTTTTCAGGCAAAGCGTAGAAATCTGAACCAATGCATCGGGCCTGGATTCGAAGATGATTCCGATCACACCAATAGGGCAGCTGACCTTGTAAAGCCTCAGCCCTTCGTCAAGTTCCGTCGCCAGAAGTTTCTTTCCCACCGGTTCGGGCAGGCTGATAAGGCTGTTGATACCCTCGATAACCTCAGCCAGCTTTTTATCATCAAACTTCAACCTTTTCAACAACGGAGCAGGCAGATTTTCGTTTTTGCTTCTTTCCAGATCAATCTGGTTCCGTCTGATGATTTCATCCCGGTTCTTCTGCAGCTTTTCCGCGATCAACCGCAGGGCGAGGTTCTTTTTGTCCTGTTTTTCACAGGATAGCGCTATGGATGCATTTTTTGCGATGCAAGCCGCCTGAACCATGTCCATGGAGATCCCTCCCGTTTCCTGATCATTCATGAAATGATCCCATTATAACACCTGAAGCGCTGAATGAACAGGATTTATTGCGCAAAAGCTCCGTATAGATATCACTCCTGCGTCGGTCGGCCTGCTGTTCAGGCAAGCGTCCAAAACACTTTGAGAAAGTTGAGTTATTTAACACATAATTTCAGCCTTGGAGCCACAGTCTATTGACTTCAATCAAATTTCTTTGTAACATGAAAAAGAAACAAATTGAATGCGAAAATGCATATGGGGATGCAGAGGGGGGTTGAGTTTATGTTTAGTTGGAGTGAAAACTACGCAACCGGAATTCAGGAGATCGATAAACAACACAGAAAACTCGTAAGCATCGGAGCAAAGCTGGAAGATATGCTCGGTACCGGCGACTCTGTTGACTACTACGATTATATTCTCGAAACCCTGGATGAACTGAAGGATTATACTGAATACCACTTCGGATATGAAGAAAAAAAGATGGAAGAATGTAAGTATGAAAATTTCGAACAGCATCGGATGGAACATATGTACTTTGTGAAGCGCATAAACAAGCTCTCGATGGAGGATATTGACAGTCATCAGCTGGGTGTGATCACTCAGACCCTGAACTTTCTTGCGAAGTGGCTTTTCAGCCATATCCTGAATGAAGATAAGAAATATGTCCATTGCATCTTAGGGAATAAAGAGTAACCACAGAGGGTGAGGAAAGAAAAAAGTGCACCAGCTGCAACTATCCAGCGCGGCTATGGCAGCCTGCGCTTTCGTTTTCGAGGCGGAGCTACATAAAACACAACCAACGAAACAGAAATCAACGGGAAAGGAAACACCTGGATGTCAAACCAACAAAAAGAAATCAGTATGCAAACAAGCCGGCGCAGAACCTTTGCGATCATCTCCCACCCCGACGCGGGAAAGACCACCATCACCGAAAAGCTTCTTCTTTACGGCGGTGCCATCAATATGGCTGGCTCGGTTAAGGCGCGCAAGGCTTCCCGGCATGCCGTCTCCGACTGGATGGATATTGAGAAGGAACGTGGCATTTCGGTCACCTCCAGTGTCATGCAATTTGAATATAGCAATCACTGTATCAATATATTGGATACCCCCGGCCATCAGGATTTCAGTGAAGACACCTACAGGACTTTGGTTGCAGCCGACAGTGCCGTGATGTTGATTGACGGCGCCAAGGGTGTGGAAACACAGACCATTAAGCTTTTTCACGTGTGCAAAATGCGAGGCATTCCGATTTTCACATTCATCAACAAGCTGGATCGCGCCAGTAAAAACCCCTTTGACCTGATGCAGGAAATCGAGGATGTTCTCGGTATCCGCTCTTATCCGATGAATTGGCCCATTGGAACCGATGGTGATTTTAAAGGGGTTTATAACCGAAAGCTGAAGCAAATAGAACTGTTTACAGGCGGTAACCACGGCCAGTCTGTTGTTGAATCGACTAAGGGGACGGTGGAAGATCCCATCTTTAGGGATTTACTTGGTGAACCTTATTACTCACGTCTTGTAGAAGATATTGAGCTTTTAAACATTGCGGGTGATGATTTCAGCATGCGCGAGGTCTTGCAGGGAAAACTGACACCGATCTTCTTTGGCAGCGCAATGACCAACTTTGGAGTGGCTCCTTTTTTGGAAGAATTCCTGCGGATGGCCCCACCGCCAGGCCCGAGGCTTTTTTCCGAGACGATCACCGAGCCTGAAAGTGATGATTTTTATGGTTTTATTTTTAAAATTCAAGCGAACATGAACCCGAATCACCGGGACAGAATGGCATTCATGCGAATTTGCTCCGGGAAGTTTACACGCGGGATGGGGGTTTATCAATCCAATAATGAAAAACAAATTCGCCTCTCACAACCCCAGCAGCTGATGGCCCAGGATCGTGAGAGCGTTGAGGAAGCCTGGCCCGGGGATATTGTCGGTTTGTTTGACCCCGGCATTTTCCGCATTGGTGATACGCTTAGCAGCATAAAGCCTGCGCCGGAATTTAACGGGATTCCCCTCTTCCCTTCCGAGCATTTTGCCAGAATCACTGCCAGAGATACGATGAAGCGCAAGCAGTTTCAAAAGGGGATCCAACAGCTGTCGGAAGAAGGAGCCATTCAGGTTTTCAAGCAACTGGACATCGGGATAGAGGAGTTGATCGTTGGAGCCGTCGGTGTGCTTCAGTTTGAAGTGCTGGAGCACAGGTTAAGAAGCGAGTATAATGTAGATCTGCGTCTGGTAAAGCTTTCCCACAGGTTTGCGCGATGGCTGATGCCGCAAGACACCGAACCGCGCAAGCTGAACCTTACGTCATCCACCATACTGGCCGTCGACCAGTATGATCGCAATGTTCTGATTTTTGAAAACCAGTGGTCCATTGATTGGGCGAAGGATAAAAACAAGGGCATCGAGTTATCTGACATATCACGGTAACGCAGGCACTTTGTCAGCGCGTAACCGTGACGGTGAGAGAAGCACCCGCGTCTTGGCGCATAATACGCGCAAGGGCTCATTGAATGTGCAGGCAGCTTACATTTTGATTGTGGTCGTTGTATGATTTCTTTCCTGTTATGCCCGTTCCATATACTCAATAAAGGCCTGAGCATAGTAAGGGTCAAACTGCTTGCCTAAACAGCCAGCAATTTCTTCGATAGCCGCTTTATGCGGAACGGCATTTTTATAAACCGTTTGGTGGGTCATCACATCATAGGCGTCGATGATATTCATTATCCGGGATATTCGCGGGATGTCCTTCTCTTTTAAACCCTGTGGATATCCTTTTCCGTCCCATCTTTCGTGGTGGCAAAGGATGCCGTCGGATATCTGGACAAGCTCCTGATGATTGACAGCAATTTTATAGCCCTTTTCTGCATGGGTACGCACCTCTGTCCACTCATCCTGGGTTAGTCTACCGGTTTTCATCAGAATCTGATCGGAAATGGCGACCTTTCCGATGTCATGAAGCGAGGATAGCAGGGACAGTTCGTCCAAATCCTTGTCACAAAGGCCCAAATGCTCGGAGAAGTTTTTGGATAAAACGAATACCCGTTTCAAATGTGACTCTGTTTCAACAGACCTTTTAAAAAGGGATGTTTTTAATGATTCCAGTATCGTCTGGCGTATTTTCCGGCTCTCGGAAAGCTTTTCGCGATACATCATATTCTCAGCTATTTTAAGGATATCTTTCAGGTTGTCGTCGATGTTGTATTTTGTGGAATAACCTAATGACATACTGAGGGTAATGGGCTCCGTATTTTCCCCCTTGCATTCCCTGTGTATGCGTTCACATATTTTGCCAGCGGTTTCATTATCGGTTTCGGGCAGCAGAACAGCAAATTCATCCCCGCCCCAGCGGGCAATAATATCTTCCTTACGGCATACCTTTTTAAGGATATCGGAGAAGGACTTTAAAAGCTTGTCCCCAATGTAATGGCCAAAAACATCATTCGTAAGCTTCAATCCATTCAAATCGGCAATAATAATAGATATGGGGAGGCTTCTTTGCACATCAATCCTCTGAACCTCCTCTTCAAAAAAACCGCGATTGTAAAGCCCGGTTAGTTTATCGTGATAAGCCAGGTATCGAATTTCCTTTTCAGCATTCATTTTTTCTGTGATATCCAAGAATGTAATGAAGTCAGCTTTTGAGTTGGCATATTCAATCTTTGTCGTATAAAGCTCCACCCAAACACTGCGATCACCGGAGGGAATCATGATGGGAATATGATAATTCTTTTCCGTTGACATATGTTCTTCGTCATAATGAGCAAGAACCTGCCGCAGTGAGTCATAGGGTATGCTGTAAAGCAAAGATCTAAGGGGAATGGCACGATGCTTTTGGTTTGGAATTCCAGCCATCTCAAAGAAAGCATGGTTGGCATATTTTACTTGCCCATTTTGCACCACCAGCATCGGAAGGAAAAGCTGCTCAGCAAGAACCCTGAATTGTTCATATTCAGCCTTGTCTTTCTGAAACTGCGATAAGTTTTTAGCATTACACCTAAAAATCATATCCTTCATCCCATTTTACCATATAATCCATCAGAGTTATCATACAAGAAAATTATTGATTTGTAAAGCAATACTTAGTATTTTCTCCGTATATTGGTAAACATAATTAATAGAGAATTTGTTATGTAAAATCCAGCACTGAGCGACCCCATAGCAGAGGATTTTCACGGAAAATCCAGCACTGAGCGACCCCATAGCAGAGGATTTTCACGGAAAATCCAGCGAAAACAAAATCATCACTCCGAGGTTCGGAATGATGATTTCAAAAAGTTTTTAGACACACAAAAACAATTCCATGAAAAACGTTGCTTTCGCATGGTAAGGAGCTGTATTGAGCGGTATTTGCCCTTTTTACAGAAATTCATAAAATGTCGGGCAAAACTATGGCAGCTTTATTTACTGGGCACGATGAACATCGCTGCAACATATAGCAGCACACCAGGAATAAAGCCGGTCACAAAGGTTAATATGGCACAAACCAGCCGAATAGCAGTGGGGTCAACCCCCAAATATTCTCCAACCCCACCGCAGACGCCACCAATAAACTTGTTTGAATCAGATAGGGTCAACTTTTTCTCCATATGCTCACCTCTGCTTTACTCTATGATTTCGGGGCGGTGGTTATACTTTGCGAAAAGTAAAAACCGTATTATTGGCGGTAAACACTATCGGATGAAGCGATACGGATATCTTCATCCTGCAAGACCCGTATTACATTTTCAGGATTTTCCACCCGAAGGATGACCATTGCATTTTTTTGGGCGACATTTCCAACAAAGGCATACATGTATTCAATGCCAATCCCCTTGTTATCCAACACAGCCAGGGCTTTTGAAAGGCCCCCCGGTTTATCTTCCACCTCGATGGCAATGACCCGGTTGATGCTGACGGCGAACCCATGCTGGTCCAATACCTGCTTTGCTTTGTCGGGTTGATTGACGATAAGCCTTAAGATGCCGAAATCGGCAGTATCCGCAATAGATAAGGCAGTAATGTCGATATGATTGTCGCCCAGTAGCTGTGTGACCTCCGCAAGCCGGCCATGTTTATTCTCAAGAAAAATGGATATTTGCTTGATCAACATATTATCCCCTCCGACCAGTTTATCCTTTATCACCATTATAGACCAATCTGATGGATGGAGGCAAGAACATCCTGCAGGAATGTTTCGAGATCGGGGTTTGTAGTTACTGTTCACAGGTAAGCAGGCAC
>JAAYJG010000240.1 GCA_012523055.1 Ruminiclostridium sp.
ATCATTGAACTGAAGGATCGCTCCGCTTTTGTGCAGGCAGTTCAGCCGGTTTATGACAAATATGAGGAACAATACGGCGCGTTAATCAGACGTATCCGGGCGAAGTGAGAGGAAAAGGAGGCGTAAAGGTTGTTTAAGCTATTGGTGGTCGATGATGAAGCCATCGAAAGGGAAGCCCTGAAATATATTGTGAAAAACAGCAACCTCGCTATCTCCGAAGTGATGGAAGCAGCCAACGGCCAGGAAGCGCTTGCCATCGCAGAAAGATTTGATCCGGATATCGTCACCCTCGATATTCTGATGCCTGGTTTGAATGGAATTGAAGCCGGGCGAATTCTCAGAGAGCGCAAGCCCGAGTTGAAAATCATCTTTGTGACGGCTTATGATAGCTTTGAATATGCCCATGAGGCTATCCGGATCGGGGTGGAGGAGTTTATTGTAAAGCCGGGATCGGATGAAAAAACCCTGGAAATCCTGCAATCCTGCATCCGGCAATTGGAAGATGAGCTGCAAAAGAAACAGCACAGAGAATCCCTTGAGTGCAAAATCAACCAAATATCCGGTTATCTGGAAAATGAATTTGTCAATTCGGTTGTAAACGGTGAAATAGACGAGCATCAGGCGGTGGATTACCTGAACTTCATGCTCAATGAGTTTACAGAAGGGTTTGGCGTTGTCATTGAGGTTGATTTTTCATCAAGCGCCACGGTGAACCATGTCCAAAGAAACATGATCAAGAAAAGGTTTGCCCAACAGCTGTCCGCGTTACTGGATAAGAATGTTCAATATATGATGAACCAGATTAAAAATACTATCTATGTTTTGGTTTTTGGATATTCGCCAGATAAGAAAAGCCATTTAGTCAGGCTTATTGAAGATGAGATCCGCATGACGGGGGAAGACCTGAACGAACAGCCAACGGCAAGACTTTATTATGGCTTTGGAGATCAGTACAATCAGATATCCCAGCTGTGGAAGTCCTTCGCACAAGCGAAGGCCGCTGCCAGAAGCATGCAGCTTTGCATCATGGAAACCCTGGAGGGCGAGCAGCTACCCGGGAGCAGCCTGGAAATCACTGAAAATGAATTGTGGAACAGTATAATCAATAGAATGGAAGAGACTGTTATTCAAAAAGCCGATCATATTTTGGACAATATCATTTTTGCTTCCCAGGATATGAATGAAGCAAAGCTGAAGCTGTATGAGTTCTTCATATTAATGAGCCGGTATTTGAACCGGGAAAGCCAGCTGAAGCGGGCGGTTCCGGAGGATGTTTTTGACGATCTGAAAAATATTGAATCCAGAGGAGAAGCCAGAAAATATATTCATGGTTATCTTTTTGAGATTCTGGAGGCTTTGGAGGAACAAAGAACCAGTAAAACCCCAGAAATTCTGGATAAAGCCATTGAATTTATTCATCAGAACTATTGCGAAAACCTTACCCTGGACGAAGTTGCCTACCAGGTTGGGTTCAGCACCTATTATTTTGGTAAGCTTTTCAAAAAAATCTTTGGTGTTACCTTTACCGACTACCTGACCAATTACCGCGTTGACAAGGCAAAAGAGCTATTGAAGGATCCGCTGCTTACCGTGAAGGGGATCACCTACCGTGTAGGGTTTATGGATCCGAATTATTTTGCGCGGGTGTTCAAGAAATCGGAAGGGCTTACACCCACGGAATACAGGATCAAATTCTGGCGCGCCGGATCAAGATGACTAATTTGTCCTAGCATGCAACTTAATTGTGCTATTACCTGTTTATGTACGAATGCTATAATTGCGAGTGTAAGAATAAACCCATCGAATTTTTTGTAAGGAGGGCATTATGAAAAAGAGGTTATTTGTCGTTCTGCTCTGTGTTGTGTTCATCGTCTCAATGACAGCCTGCGGGCTGACACCACCGACACAAACTACAACTCCTACGAAGGCTCCTGAACAAACGAGTCAACCTGCCACCTCAGATCCACAAGTCACCCTGGTTTATGCAGAGGTGAATCCACTTGACTCCATCGTTGGAAGAATGGCTGTAAAGTTTAAAGACACAGTTGCAGAGCTTTCCGGCGGATCCATCAAAATCGACATTCAGCACAGCGGTGTTTTAGGTGCTGAAAATGACGTGCTCGATACCATGCTTGGCGGCGGCGGCACCATCGATATGTCCCGTATCTCCGCATTCTCACTCACAAGCTACGGCGGCGAAAAATCAAAGCTGCTGGCGATTCCGTTTACATTTGCAAACCGTGAGCATTATTGGAAATTTGCAGCCTCTGAACTGGCACCTGAATTCCTTCTCGAACCCCATGAGAATGGGAGCGGCGTTAGGGGGTTATTCTACGGGGAAGAAGGCTTCAGACATTTCTTCACCACCAAAGACATCAAAGGAATCGAAGATCTGAAGGGGATGAAAATCCGCGTATCTTCCGACCCTGTCATGACCGGCATGGTGGAAGGACTTGGAGCCTCCCCCACAGTGGTATCCTTTGGCGAGCTTTACTCTGCTCTTCAAACCGGTGTTGTTGATGCAGCCGAACAACCCATTGCGAACTACAAGGCAAATTCGTTCCATGAAGTGGCACCGAATATGATCCTTGACGGACACACCCTTGGGGCCATTCAGGTCATCATCACCGATGCCGCGTGGGATAAACTGACCGCAAACCAACAGAACGCTCTGATGGAAGCAGGAAAAGTTGCCTCTGCATTCAACAAGGAAATTTCTGCAGACGCCGAGAAAAAAGTGACTGAAGAGCTGAAAGCAGCCGGTGTAAACTTTGTTGAAGTTACCGATAACAAACCCTGGCAGGATGCCTGTAAAGCAGTTATCGAATCAGCTTCAGCCAACAATAAAGAGCTTTATCAGAAGATTCTCAATATGAAATAAACATGCATGATCAAAATGATGTTCCGTAACAACGGTATTTCTTCACTCGGAGCCGGCTCGGAAAGTCTGTTTATTCTTTAGAAACACGCATAAACATGTAATAATGAGCGGAACTATGCGGGTTTCAAGCCATGATAAGTAGTGTCTTATGAATAAACATGTTTTTCCGAACGGTCTCCCAGGAAACCTTCATGGTTACGGATAATTTCAAACAAGTCAATCATTGGCGATGGAAGTCTCCTGCCTTAGGGTGGGAGACTTCCGTGAATAATGAACCATGAGGAAGCAGGAGGGTTGTCATGCCAAAAATCTTTAATACCCTTGATAAGCTCAAGCCCGTATATGACAAGATCTACGATATAGTTCTTTTCATATGCAAGCTGTTTTTGATTGCGGATATTTGCATCACGATATTTGCAGTTGCCGGCAGATACATACCTTTTATTCCCTTTCAAGCCTGGAGCGAAGAAGTCGTTTTAACACTGATGGCTTATATGTCGGTGCTTTCTGCCGCATTGGCCATTCGCAGGGACTCCCATATTCGCATGACAGCGTTTGACCGGTTTCTATCCCCAAAACTCATTCTTATACTGGACATTTTGTCGGATATTTCCATATTCATTCTTGCCTATGTGATGATCACCGTGGGCTGGAAGTATGCAAATCTCATTGGTTCCAGGGGTTTCTATACCAGCATGCCGAATGTGTCCAGACGCTGGATGTACTTCCCCGTACCTCTTGCCGGCGTTGCGATGCTCGTGTTCGAAGTGGAAGTTTTCTATAATCATATCAAGAGCATTTGGACGGGTAAAGTGAAAACAACAACAAGTGAGGTGAGTTCATTATGAGTACTGAAGGTATTGCAATTTTGATATTAATTGGCAGTTTTCTGCTGATGGTCTTGCTTCGTTTTCAGGTATCTTATGCTGTTGCGCTCGCATCATTGTTTACACTCCTGTACCTGAAGCTTCCGCTGACGACAATATGCCAGCAAATGGTGAAAGGGATCAGCTCTTTCAGTCTCATGGCGGTACCTTTCTTTATCACAATGGGTGTACTGATGGGATCGGGAGGAATTTCTGAAAAATTGATCGATCTGGCCAACTCCTTGGTTGGATGGATGCGCGGCGGCCTGGGCATGGTGAATGTACTGGATTCATTTTTCTTCGGCGGCATCTCCGGTTCTGCAGCAGCAGACACGGCTTCCCTGGGAAGCATTTTAATTCCGATCATGGTCAAACAGGGATATGATGCAGACTTCGCCACGGCACTAACCATTGCCTCTTCGGTCGAAGGCATTTTGGTTCCGCCCAGTCATAACATGGTCATCTATGCCATGGCAGCCGGCGGCGTTTCAGTGGGAAGCCTGTTTTTAGCGGGATATCTGCCCGGCGCATTGCTGGCCGTATCGCTGATGATTGGAACATATATCATTGCTGTAAGAAGAAAGTATCCCAAAGGCGATAAATTCAACATGAAAAACATGTTTGTGCAGATCGGCAGATCCTTCTGGGCATTGGCTGCCGTTATGATCGTTGTCGTAGGGGTTATCCTTGGGGTATTTACCGCTACCGAATCCGCTGCGATTGCAGTTGTATACAGCTTGTTCGTCAGCGTGTACATCTACAAAGGCTTAAACTGGAAAGGTGTCTGGAAAGCGCTGGATGAATGCGTACATACATTGTCCATCGTCATGATTTTGATAGCTACCTCCAGCATCTTTGGATACCTGCTCACACACCTTCACGTACCGGAAATGGCAACCAATGCATTGATCGGTATTTCCGACAATCCGATCATCATTGCACTGCTGATTAACTTGATTTTACTGTTCCTTGGCTGTATTATGGATATGGCTCCGATCATCCTGATCGCAACGCCCATCCTGCTGCCGGTGGCAACCTCCATTGGCATTGACCCGGTTCAGTTTGGTATCATCGTCGTATTGAACTGCGGTATAGGCCTGCTGACACCGCCGGTTGGCGCAGTGCTCTTTATAGGCTCTGCTATCAGCAAGCTTCCGATGGAACGTGTAGTAAAGGCCATGATGCCATTCTACCTTTGCATGATAGCCACGCTGCTGCTTATCACCTTCATACCGCAGATCACGATGTGGCTGCCTTCCATCATGATGAAGTGAGGGAACTGATGAAGTACCATTTTAAAGTAAAAACAACAGCATCCGATCTTTGGCAGTTGTCCATGTATGGCACATACACTTCCATACTTGGCGTGACCAATGCGGTCTTTACCGCTGCGATGATCCTGATGGCTGTCCGTTTTTTCCCGGGTGCCGGTACTGTGCTGAAAGTTTTGTTGATTCTGGCCATCTGCATATTCCCGATCATTCAACCGCTGCTTGTTTATTTACGGGCGGTAAAGCAGGCGAAGGCTCTGACACAGGAAGTTGACCTGGTTTTTGATGATGAAGGGATACATGTCAGCATGGGCGCGCAAAAAGAGAAGATTCAATGGAACGCTGTCAAAGGCCTGAACAAAAAACCGACGCTGCTTGTAATATACTCCTCCGCGCAGCACGGCTATGTCTTGAACAACAAAGTGCTTGGTGAACAAAAAGAAGAGTTCTATAACTATATTTGTTCTAAATTAAATGTGAAAAAGTAGTTATTCAGAATACAAAAAGAATGCCATGCCGGTATGTGTGAACATGCTGTCATGGCATTTTATTCTGAACGCAAATTGGCTTTCGCTTTTACAGGACGAGTTCGGCAGATCTTTGACAAATTTACGAATTAAGTTTTAGAATCTCATTATTTTTTCCAAAGCTCCGCTTATAATACCCATACAGGGAAGTCCCCATTCCTTTCATAAAAATAACCTTTTTCAGGGTAAGTATTTTCCTTCTTTTCATCTTGCGCAGCAGGAGAGCTTAAAAGTAAAGTGGTGATAGAGGTATGTTTGGAGAAAAATCGATGAAATATCATTTTTATAAATGCGAGTTTTCTGTAGAAAACGACGCTTTTTTGCAAGAGGGTGGTTTTGAATACTATCAGGAAGCGGTCAGGCTTTCCATGGAACTGTTTAACCACCGGTTTTCCGAAACCCGGGCGGCGGGGGTCATGCCCTGGCACAATTTTTCCGGCCGATTATTCTTTATCATGAAAATTTCACCCGAAGTAGAGGATAAATCCTCCATGCTCAATCGCTATAAGGACATGCTGTATGAAGAAATCAGCGGTTGCGTTCAGACGGACAAGCAGTCGGTCCTGAAGTCCCAGGACTCTATTCACACCAGGCTTTTCAAGCAAGTCGACTCGCTAGACGTTGACGCGCTGCGGGCTGTGTCCACCAATGAGGAAGACCATATCGACAGATTGATGGCCGATTTGGATATTCAATTGGCCGAGGAGGATGATTTGCCCTTTGACGATGATGAACTTCCCGATGATAAACTCCCCGAAAATGAACTGTCTGATGATGAACTCCCCGATGATGAACTGACTGGCGTGTTTGACTTTGATATTGGGTATGATGAGGAAGAGGATGAAGAGGATTCTGAACAGCAGGAAGATGAAACCGAAGGGGAAGAAAAAATCATCGAAGTTCCAGGCCCGCTGAAGGAATTCCCCAGCCTGGATCAGTTTCGCCTGGAGCTTCAGTCCATCTCGAGGTTTGGCGATCTGAACAACAAGCTGCAAAGGGAATCCAAGATGAAAAAGGTGTTTCCCTTTCATTATGTTTTTACGATTGATTCCGGCATGGGCTTGTCCAAGGTGTTACATGATTTGGCATACAAGCTTTACCAGTATGACATCATTTCAGCCCCCAAAGTGCTGGAGTATAATGGTTCACTGAGCATCAGCAACAGGGATTCCTCCGATAACCTGCCGGGTATTTTTACCCGCAAGGACAACGGGCAGGTCTACCTGGACGATCTGAACATCGTTGCTGTGAATATCTCCAAAAACATGAGCGATCCCTTTTTCAGCTTTGACAGGTTTATGGATATCCTGTGGGAGGCCAGGGGAAGGGTGGTTTGCGTACTGGTGATCGAAGGGGGTTTGAACGAATCCAATTTAAAGCTTCTAAAAAGAATTAAAAGCTCATTGAACGTTCATCATGTTCATTTCCCCGGGTATTCAAACGAGGAATTTGTAAAAATCGCCCAACTGCTGCTGAAAAAAGATGGCTTCGAGCTGGACAGTGAGGCGGAAGAACTGCTGCTTGGTCATATCGAAAAGCAAAGAGAAGAGGGGAGCTTTCAGAATCTTCGTTCCCTGCAGAAAATTTTAGAGGCCATTCGGTTTGAAAAGATGTTCCAGTCACCGCCCAAACCCGGAAAGAACGTCAAAACCCTTGGTGTGAGGGACTTTAATGCGATAATGCAAAAGGACGAGGCCGAGACCGACGATCCCTGGAAAGAGCTTGAAGGTCTTGTAGGACTTGAGCAGATAAAAAAAGTGATAACCGAAATCATTTCCAATGCCAAGGTTCGTGTGAAGAAGCACGAGATTGGCATCGAAAAGGAAGCCCCCTGTTACCATATGATGTTTTCCGGCAACCCCGGGACGGGAAAAACCATGGTGGCGCGAATTCTGGGCAGGTTGTTCAAGCATGTTGGCGTGCTCAGCCGGGGGCAGCTGGTCGAGGTCACCCGGGAAAACATGGTTGGAAGGTACATAGGGCATACGGTGCCCATGGTGATTGATTGCATCAACCGGGCTATGGGGTCGGTGCTATTTATTGATGAAGCGTACAGCCTGTACACAAATAGTGATGACCGCCGGGATTTTGGCCATGAAGTGGTCGAGACGCTGATCAAGGAAATGGAAAACAAACGCGGAGAGTTCATTGTCATTATGGCAGGCTATACCGAAGAAATGAAAAAACTGCTTGCAATGAATCCGGGTCTGGAAGAGCGTATTCCTTACAGAATAGAGTTCCCGGACTATACCGTTGACGAGCTGATGGAAATATTTATCCTGAACCTTGGCTCCGAATATATTCTATGCGACGGCGTAGCCGATATCATCAGGAATATTTTCATCACATCATTAAAGGTGGCGGATAACCGGTTTGGGAATGGCCGCCTTGCCAGAAACCTGGCCGAGCGGCTGAAAATGAAACAAGCCCTTCGCTTATGCAAGGAAAACGATTTTGATCGGGAGGATCTGCTCACCATCAGGCTTGAAGATGCCCAGGCGCTGCAAAGTGATGAAACCCTTCAGCGGCAGTTAAAAGGCGATAAACCCGGTGCGATAGGGTTTCATCTGGCCTGATCTTTCCAATTTCCCATCGGGAGGATGCCATGCTACCATCTTTTCTGGAGACCTTTCAGCAGTTTTGCTCTGATGAGGACGAATATTACCTGCTGATTGCCAGTGACCGGTATGAACACAATTACAGCCGAATGATGAAAAAGCTGCACAAACGCAAGCAAAATCCTGCCGTAATGGCTCGTTACCAAAGGAATATTGCTGCTGCCCAAAAACTGATGGAAGAGGCGAATATCGTCCACAATACAGATTTGGAAGCATTGCTTGGTATTCTGAAAGAAGGCAGGCTGCTTTCAGAAGACCGCCTGTTGTTCACTGATTTTCATTACAATTCCAGATGCTCTTTAGGAGGGGATGCATATCGAATGATGGATTATGTCACCTGCACAACCTTTTCGGGCTCTTTCCTGAACGGGCTTTATCGGATTCAATTCAATGAACAGCTGGAAAACAAGAATAAAGCCTGCTTTATTCCACGAAGCCATATTTGTTATGAAAAAAACATGGTTGAGGACAACATGATGGAGCTTTCTCATTGGCGGGAATACATGTCTGAGTATATTGCCGTCAATGCCGGAAAAGATGTATCTGCTTTTTTGAACAGCATGCAGTTGTCTCAGAAACCAGATTTACTGTTCCCAAGAGACATCAAGCTTTACTTCATTGAGCAGATTCACTGCGCCACGTTCAAGGCTTATCAGGAATTAGTGGAAGAAGCCCCCCAAATACTGCAACAGTGCAGGGTTTCATATGAAGCACAACCAAACCACAGCGAACCTTCCTGTGCGGACGGATTATCCGGGCTAAAGCAGGATGGACGAGGCCGGCTTCAGGTGATCGCTGTGCAAAAGCCCTTCATCAGTGACGATGCTCAAAGGGTTCACTGCCTGGTTGTCCTGGGAGAGGCCATCTATCTGTATACCCGCCATCAGGATCTGATCTGGCTGGGTAAATACAGGGATATTATAGAAGATGTCTGCCATGTCATATCTGAAGATAAATATGAATGGGCGGACTTTCCGATCCAGAACGGTGATACGGTTCAATGGGAACCGGAGATACTTTTTGTGAATGAGTTCGGACAACTGCGCTTTGAATATCAGACCTGCGAGGACAGACAGCCTGTCAGTGAAAAAAGCCTGCGCATATTCAATCGATTTTTGAAAACAGTGAACCAGAATAACCCAAAAATGATCCATGCCCTGGAGGAATCCCTGGACGACGGCAATTTTCGCAAAGAGGTGGAGAATATTATTGCCGATGATGATATAAATTCTCTTGATACAACAAGCAAAGAGATCATCATCCGCACAAAGTATGAGGGCATGGATTATATCAGAGCCACGATAAAGAAAACAATGACCAGCGGCAAACCAGACAGGTATATCCGTGTAAACCATTTTTTTCGAAATCTGTTTGGACTTGAAGCATTCGGTTATGTTACTGTTCATGGAATCATAGAGGAGGATCCATGCTAAGGGTAATCGCAGTTGAAAGGGTTTATACCGGAACGAAGCCTGTAATCGCCTGTGTTTACAAGGACGAAAGGCTGTATGTTTATCACGGGAAAACATATTTTTCACAAAAGGAGTATTTTGAGAATTTCTCCGGACTTGCGTATTTTGTTGAGCAGGAAAGGTATGATTGGTCTGATTTTGCAATCAGTAAAGGGGATTCAATCACGCGAAATGCAAACGGTGATATTTTTGTCAATGACTGTCCCTTTGACGGCTTTTCAAAGCGTTTTCCGGAAGGGCTGGTCAGCCCTGTCACACTGCGGCTGTTCATGGAGTTCCTGAAATCATCCAATAAAAATAACCAACAGGCGGCAGACGACATTATCAACACCTATAAATCCGGACAATTGAAGGAATATGTCAGAGCCTGTGTTTGTGAGAATCCTCCGGATGTACCGCTGGGTGATTTTGATAAAAAAAACCTGCTTTTCGCAAGGCTCTTTGGGAAGGATTACGTGGTGGATGAGGTGAGGAAAATACTAAAAAGTGATGAAAACCACAAAATACAACGTATCACCTTTCTCTTCACGCGCCTTTTCAAGCTGGAATATGCGGGATACCTATATATTGAGTAAACACAGTGAACCCTACATTTCGACATCGAATAACAGAAGCTGTAAATATCATTTTACAAATCCTGCTATTCAATGATAATATAATATACGAATTAACTTTTATTCAGTCCTTAGGGACATTTTTGGGGTGAGGCCGTGAAAAAAGGTGTTTTATGTGTGTTTCTGGCTATCATGATGACCGGTATCTTGTTTGGTGTCGGTTCTTTCGCGTCTGAAAAACCGGCGAACACCATTCATGTGGTTTATGATGACTCCGGCAGTATGTATAAAACCGGTGATAATTTTTATGACAGATGGTGCCACGCCCGCTATGCCATGGAGGTTTTCGCCGTAATGCTGGGCCCGAAGGACACGCTCAAGGTGTATCCCATGGGCTTTGAGGGAAAGAAAAGCATTACTGTAACCGGTTCTCAGGAGGCACAATCCCGAATAGACGCTATTGAGGCCATGGAAACCGCCGGTGGGAACACCCCCTTTTTGGCTGTTGAAAACGCGTATCGCGATCTGCACGAAACACAAACCGATGGGAACCGCTGGCTGGTGGTTCTGACCGATGGTGATTTCAACCGGATGGAAAAAGATGAAGTGGATAAAAAGCTTCTGCAATTTGCTTCCGCGTCCAAGCCCATCAAAATCATTTTTCTGTCCATTGGCGAGAACTCTTCCGGGATTACGCATAAGCCCGAAAAGGGGATTTACTTCTACCAATCCACAAAAAATGATGAAATGCTGAAGCAGGTGACGCAAATTGGAAACCAGATCTTTCAAAACCTGATGCTGCCACAGGAATACATTGCTAAAAGCAATAAAGAGCTGAAACTGTCTTTTGATGTCCCCATGGAGCAGATCATTGTTTTTGCCCAGGGAGATAGTGTTCAAATCGGCGATCTGAAGTCAAAACAGTTGGAGCCGAAAAAGACACAGCAGGTTACCGTGAAGTACAGTACCCGTCTGCCGGCCAATATGGAAAAATACAGAAACAGTATCCCTGTGGACACAAAATTAAGCGGTTCATTGGCTTCTTTCGGCAACCAGGATGCAATCAGCCCAATGGGTGATGGTGAATACACCGTTTCCGTTTCAGACATTTCCAATGTTCAGATATACTATAAGCCGTCGGTTTTACTGGACGTTTCCATTTATCAGACAGGCAAGAAGCTTTCAGATTCAAACAAGCTGGTGTCCGGGGAATATGAAATAGAATTGAAGCTACTAAACCCGATTACGGGGAAGGAAGTGAACTCTCCGCTTTTACAGGATGTTCAATACAGAACCACCATTACAAACGGCGGGTTTCAGGAAAGCTTTGATACTGCACAAAATCAGCTCGCGGCAGAGCGAGGGGTTGTGGATATTCATTCAACCGTGGAGCTTCCGGGATATCAAGTTCTGGAGGTTACCCGAAAAATACAGGTTCTTCAGAAAGCTCCCTCTTTGGAATTGCGGGCAGATCCCCCTGAAAAGTTTAATATAAAGGATTTGGAGAATGAAAAAAACGTTATCCTTGTGACGGCTTCCATGGAAAATCAGCCTTTAAGCGAAGAGCTTTGGAACAACACCCGGCTCAAGGCATCTACGCCCAGGAATATTGAACTGGAAGTAAAAAAGGGTGATGTACCATCCACATGGATGATAATACCCAAATATAAGGCAGACCTTTTATCCACGGATACCGGCGAAATCCCTGTAACCATTGAGGCCAACCTGCTTTATGAAGAACAGGATGTAAATTCGAGCCTTGATACAAGCTTTGACATCGAAGGGTTACCTTTCCTGGAAAGGCTGATGCTGTGGGTGAAGAAAAACCTGGTGAAGATTCTGATTACGTTATTCATTCTGTTCATGCTTATTGGGTATATCCTGAAAAAAAGGCTTCCCAAAATGAAACCCAAAACCATCCGGAAACAACCCAAACCGGAATCTCCCACATCAAATTTCCTGAGAAAGAATTTTCTGACGGTGATATTGCCTTATATCGCCGAAACGGGCAGCCTTACCGTCAAGAGTGGAAGCACGGTGCTGGCTGGTTTCGAGCTAAAAGCAAAAGGCAGAAATACGTTTACATTGACAAACCCGCAAAGGAACTATGATAAAGGCCTGTATATCAACGGAGTTTTATTGGCGAAGGACGAGAGTACAAAGCCCAAGGCTGTTGTACTGAGTAAAAATACCAGAATTGATATTGAGAATGAAGGAAAATATGAGTTTTACTTTCATTCAAGGCAAAACGCATAAAGGAGGAAGAAGCGATGCTGGCACCTACATTGATTGTCGGGTTGGGAGGAACAGGCTCCCGCATTGTTGCCAATGTTCAGAAAAAAGCCACCGAGATCCAAAGAAAGAATATTGGTTTTGTCGTATTGGATACGGATGCGAATGAATTGAGGGTACTTCAGGAAAAGGGCTTTACCGGCACATTCATTCAAACCTCTTCCAAGCTTACTGTCGGCGAGTATCTGAATATAGACAGGGATGCCAGGGATAACTGGTTTCCGGTAAATGAAATCCTGAACAGAAAGACGGTATCGGAGGGTGCCGGACAGATACGTGCCATATCAAGGCTTGCCATGAATACCACCATTCGATCCGGTGCATTGGACGGCCTGCATAAGGCCATTGACAATCTGTACAGATTAACCGGAGATGACATGAAGCAAGCCCTTCGCGTCATTATTGTCAGCACGCTGGCGGGTGGTACAGGCTCAGGTATCCTTCTGCCTTTGGCGATGTATATCCGAAACTATTTAGTCTCCAGATATCAGCAAAATGCTTCCATCATGAGGGGGTTCTTTCTGCTGCCTGAAATCTTCTTTGATGTGATCACAACCCGATCCGAGCAGAACAACCTTATGTGCAATGCCTATGCTACCCTGCGGGAACTGGATGCTTTCCTGATGAAGGGGGATGGAACACTGCCCGCGCAATACAGGCCGGTTCTTCAAATGCCAAATCCCGGCATGGAAGGGAGCACGGAGTATGATGTGATGCCATTTGATTTCTGCTTTTTATTTGATGCACAGAACATGGACGGCAGTAAGCTCAATAGCCTGGGAGATTATCTGGAGCATGCCGCGAACTGCATTTATTCTCAATCCGTCAGCCCCATGCAGGCGCGAAGCTATTCATCTGAAGACAATGTCATCCGCGAACTGTGCAAGGATGGCGGCAGAAACCGATATTGCGGCACTGGTACCTCCATGCTGATTTATCCCTTTGACGATGTCAGGGAATATGTCGCGTTGAACTGGGCGAAAACAGGCACTTCAAAAGACTGGATCGCCATTGACGAGCAGTATAAGGCAGAGCAGGCCGAATATAAAAAAGCGCTTTCCCAGGGCGCAAACCTGCCGAAGACAGAAAAGGATCGGCATTATATCCAGAATATTCATACTAGTGTCACTGAAAAAAATCCCTTTGCGTTGTATATTAAAAACCAATGTTATGAAATGGGTGAAAACGGTATTGTCACAGACATCCCCAAATGGGAATCTTATATTACCGCACTGGAGGGGTTTGTCAGTAAAAACGCTACAGAGGGACAAACCCGGGAGAATACGGCCGAGATGGACAGTGAGCCGGATTCAGCGGTTGAAGCCGAAAAAGGTGCCAATCAGACCGATGTTTTTATGAATATTCTTCAAAAGCTGCGTACATACAACAAGCTGGCTGTAAAAGCCACTGAAGAGTCAGCACGGTCCATCGCGTACACCCTGTTCTATTCAGACATGGGCCTGAAAAGCGGCAAGGAAGAGCATAAGCTGGAGTACTGGCTGAAGAATGAAACCGGTGAAATGATTCATCCAAATTCCGCCCGGTTTTTCCTGTACAATTTGCTGCCCATTTTAAAGGAAAACAGAAATATGTACCACAATGCGGTGCAGCGTGCCGAGACATCCTGGAATTCTTTTGAAAGGGGATTTGACGATCCGAACACCGAAAATGTCATCGAATCGGCGGAAACCCGAATACACAAAGATATTAAAAAGGGTTCGAATGCCATCGCGCTCTATCTGAACAATGACAAGAGGGAAGAGATTCTCGAAAAATTCAGGGCGTTCCACTCCACAACCAAAGATTACCGTGTTAAGGCGGTTCTGTGTGAAGTGTATTCAACGGCCATTGTGTATGTCCAAAGCCTCATAGAATCCTATGAGCACTTCTTTGTTGCCCTGGCACAGAATGTGAAGAAGCTTGATGGCAGGATAGAGCAAATTTACCACAAGTATAACCAGAGCAAAGGCATCGCTACCCGTTATGTCTGCGCGAATTCCCAATGCCTTGATGCCATGGAGCATCAGCTGATGTATCCGGGAAATGCTTTCGACGTTCCGGGAAGGCTGTGCACCGGAATATATCAACAGGTAAAGGAACAGGTAATGTCGACCAAGAAAGGGATAAAGGTCGGGAACAATTATTATGACGAGCTGTTCAATACGGTGATCATTTGTTACTGGAAAGACGCTGTCATGAGTTATTATGGCAGCAATGTCGACATGGATGTTGTGCAGGCGCTGTATAAAGAGGCCGAAATCATGGCGGGTGCGGTTACACCGCAAGCCCAGCAGCGCTATATGCTCGACGTGATGGATGAGTGCCGGCGGTTGTCACGCCCGTTTATTGAGAGCCCTCGCGGAGAACAGCCAAGAGAGATTCCCACCTGTACATTCCATAAGAGTGTCAGGGAAAGTGTGCCAACCCAGCTGCAGGGCAAAGTGTTTTTAAATGGTGTTGATAACGAAGATATCGCAAAAAGCATGATGATCTTTTACAGTGCCATTTATGGCATTCGTG
>JAAYJG010000241.1 GCA_012523055.1 Ruminiclostridium sp.
CATCCAGGCTGAAATATTTTGTCTCAACAGGCTATTTCTCTCAAAATGGATTGGTGAAGGACTTTTCCAGTGCAAATGATGATATCAACACAAATTATTTTTATCGTCGGTTTAATTACCGTACGAATCTCGACTTTGATATTACGGATAACTTAAATATGCGTCTTGACGTGACCTCTCGGTTCATGAATATCAATGAACCGAACAATATGAATGCAACAGGTGAAATATATAATTTCGCAAAAATGCGACCCTATTCGGCACCATTTCTGAATCCCAATGGTTCGTTTGCTTATCTGTACGATACCTATTCGCATAACCCTACTTTGAACGCGCGTCTGGCCAATGAAGGGTATAGAAGAACCCGCCGCAACGACAACAATATCCTGTATGGAACGACCTGGAAAATGGACTTTATCACCGAGGGCCTCAGTTCCAATGTGCGTGTGGCATATTCTAACATTTATGAGAACAACCGTTTTGTGTACCGATTCAGTGATGGGTATCCAACCTATCATTATGACCCTGAAACAGAGATCTATTCCATCAACCCCAACGGAACCTATGCCTATGGCACCTACGGAATCGGTGGCGGTATCAACCAGTCGGTGAAAGATCTGAATATCCAGGCATCCATGAATTACGCCCGCACATTCAGTGAGATCCACGATGTGAGTGCCATGCTCCTTTACAATCGACAGAGCAGAACCACTGAACATACTGGTCAGAAAATCCCTGAAAATTTTGAAGGATATACCACGACTATCGGCTACAAATACAAAAACAAATATCTGATTGATTTCAACGTGGCTTATAACGGATCGGACCGTTTTGGAAGCGACAACCGTTTTGGATGGTTCCCCGCCGTAGGTGTTGGCTATAGTATCTCGGAAGAATCATTCTTCAAAAATAGGTCCAGCTTTGTACAGCTATTGAAATTAAGAGCTTCCTACGGTTTGGTTGGTTCCGATGTGGCACCCGGTGGGCGTTACCTTTATAATCAGGTGTATGAGGTGGGAGACAGCTATTATTTCGGTGACAGGGCACAGAATTTTTCCGGCTACAGGGAAGGTGATCTGGGAAATGCGCATGTGACCTGGGAGAAAGCGAAAAAATTTGACGTGGGACTGGACCTGAATATCTTTGACAATGTCTCATTTACCATCGACTATTTCTACGATGAACGATATGATCAGCTGGTGCGCCGTAACGATACCCCCTTACTACTTGGTATTGGCACAGCTCCATTGAATGTGGCACGCACCAACAACAGGGGGATTGATGGTCAGCTGGGTTATCAGACACGTGTTGGAAAGGTGAACCTGAATACGAACCTGGTCTTCTCATACGCGAAGAATAAGGTGATCTACAAAGCCGAAGCACAACAGAAGTATGACTGGCTAGCTGAAACAGGAAAACCCATCGGACAGCCTTTTGGTTATATCAATATCGGCTACTACACTCCGGAGGATATGGTGAAAATCAACGAAGGTGCCGATGATTCCCCTGCCGTTCCCAATACTGATATCCCGGTACAGGCAGGCGACCTGAAGTATATGGACCTGAACAACGATGGTGTCATCAATGACTTTGATAAAGGTGCAATCGGTATGCCCAACCTACCCAATACCACACTTGGCTGGAACATAGGAGGCAACTGGAACGGATTCAGTTTAAGCTTGTTGTTCCAGGGATCATTCAACTACAGCTTCAGTGTGGTGGGCACGGGTATTGAGCCTTTCAAGAGTCAGTTTCAGCCGCTTCATACGAAACGATGGACACTGGAGAGGTATCAAAACGGTGAAGAGATTGAGTTCCCACGGTTGACAAGCAACCCGGCAACCATCAACAGTGCTGAAAATTATATGTCGGACTTCTGGCTGATTGACGCATGGTACGTACGATTGAAAACGGTTGATTTTTCCTATCAGTTTCCGAAAAGAGTGTTACCCGGCTTTCTCGATTCAGGCCGTATCTATGTGAATGCCTATAACTTACTTACATTGACAAACTACAACAAGTATCAACAAGACCCAGAAATCTCAACCAACTCAGCGGGAGATGCATATATGAATCAAAGGGTGTTTAACCTGGGCTTTCAGGTATCTTTCTGAAGATAAATTGTAGCTAAATAAGTTAAATGGTAGATGTGGCATGACTGCATGGAGTTACTGAACAAAACGACGAAAGCAGTCATGCCATTTTCTTATCTCTTTGAAACAGCAAATGAAGTTAAAAGTAAAATGAAGAAAGAGCTTATTTATAGAAAAAAAACCGGGGTATTATCCTGTAGCACGCTGATCATTTCTCTTTGGTGCAGTATGCTATGTCTGTTCATCGTTTCCTGCGAAGAGGAGACTAAACCCCTGCCTACCACCGGAAGAGCCATCAAATCATTTAAACTTGAACATGGACAGATAGGAGCAGAAAGAATAGATGTGGAAAACTTTTTGGTTCAAGTGACAATTGACAGCTCCGTGGATCTCACTTCCGTCATGCCGCAAATAACCGTCTCAGAGGGAGCTACCCTCTCCCCGGCATCGGGAACGGTTATCAATATCTCAAAGGACCTTCAGTACCGCTATGTGGTAACCTCAGCAGCGGGACAAGCCCGGGAGTGGATCATACAGTTCGATATTGTGGACAATGATATACAATCGATGGAATACGGCACATTCCTCATTTCCGGTGCGACAGGTGGTCAGGCTCTGGGTGTGGAGGGGGACCTGTTGTACAACGATAAATACTGGGATCATGCGGCGATCAATGTGGAAAAAGAGGAGGGTCATAAGTGGCAGAAATGGCACTTGGTATACCGGATGGAAGATCAGGGAGAACGTTTTTTTGCCATCCGGAATCTATTCAGCGGGCTCTGGCTGACCCATCCCGAAGAAAGTGTGACCGATGGTGCTTCTCTCTATCAGGATCAAGCATACAGTGCTAAGGCAGGGTTACAGTTGTGGAGCTTCAGAATGACTGAATCTGGCAGATATAAGATTGTGAATAAACAGACCGGATTGTTGTTGACACTCACTAATGGGATCGTAAGACTCATGGCAGATCGGAATGAAGAGTCCCAACAATGGGTGTTGAATATTATTCCTTTTGAAAGTTACCGGGATGTGGAGGTTCAGAATTTCTTCAGGAGAAATGAACCCTGGATGGGATCCGTTGCTTTTGACCAGGGCAACTCCATTCCTCTTTCATGGGGTGTGAACAACGGCAAGATACTTTGGATCACGGAAGATGCATGGGATGCAGGGCAGATGCTTGGCCCTGATCTACTCAACGGGAACAGCTTCTTCAAGTATAACAATTCCATCCTTATGCAGCCATCCCGGGATAATTGGGATCCTCATGATGCTGTGAATCTGACAAACCCTGAAACAGGACATCCCGACAGGGTTTACCAGATGATGGACGTACAGGAGGGGATGGACTGGACCTGGCCCGGTGTAGGTGTAGAGATCGGTGACAAAGTGTACATTTATGCCGGTGAAGGAAAAGGATTGGACGCAATCAATGATGCGTTGTATATATTGCACCAGCACAGTGGTACTTCCTGGAAGGTGGAACGGGAAACTCCGCGCAATGTGGGGGGAGCTGATGGAATGATCAAGGGAGATGACGGCTATGTGTATTGTTACAGTCACCAGGCCAATGATGGTATCGGGTATACAACCGACCTGTTTGTCAGACGTTTTTCGGAAAACAATCCGTTGGCAGACTGGACCTTCTGGGATGGAAACGGATGGAGTACAGATCCTGGTGAGAAAAAGTCGATAGCAACCTCTAAAGCGACCACCAGTGTTGCGAAGGTGGGCGATATGTATCTGATGATGTCCATGGATATGGGATTCTGGTGTACCGATGAGCGCAACATCTATTTATCCTATTCCAATAGTCCCGTGGGACCGTTCACCCAAAAAGTAAAAATATATGAGATAGAAGAGAACATCAACGGAGATAAAGCCCGTTTTTATACACCCATCATACACCCGTGGTGTGTGAATGAACAAAATGAGTTGTTACTGACATACTGCCTGAACTTCAGTGCCTGTGATCAGACGGATTACTTCTTTGATGAAAATGGGAACAAAGCAATGAGTGCCTATTATTACCGGTTGAAAGCGGTGAGAGTGCCGCTGTCGGTGATCGGTCTATAGTAGAGCAACAATGTATGAAAGGTATTATGAGATCAGCAAAAATAAGGATTTTTCTTCTATGGATGATGACGGCCTTCTCTTTGCAGGCACAGCAGGCGTGGTTTGCTGACGGGTACCATGGCGGTATTTACGGCCATTATCCCATGTGGCAGGCGCAATTCATGGTCGATCAGTTGAAGGCCAATCCCGGGTGGGCGATTAACCTGGAGATAGAACCTGAAACATGGGACTCAATCAGCATACAGGATGCGGATAATTTCGCCGCCTTACAGCGTTATTATGAGACCGAGGGACGCTTTGGCAGAATCGAGTTTGTCAACCCTGCCTGGGCACAACCATATGCCTACAATATCTCCGGTGAGAGCCTGATCAGGCAGTTTGCCTATGGGATGGATAAGATCAGGGAATATTTTCCCAGCGCCACTTTTCACACCTACTCCGTGGAGGAGCCCTGTTTCACCAGCAGTCTGCCACAGATCTTGAAAGGTTTCGGATTCAGCTACGCCGTGCTGCGGAACCCCAATACCTGCTGGGGTGGTTATACCAGTGCCTTCGGGAAGGATCTGGTCAACTGGATCGGCCCCGACGGCAGTTCCATTCCTGCCGTACCTCGTTACGCCATCGAAGGACTGTCGGAAGAATCTACCTGGCAGACCGATTCCTGGACCAACTCCCGGCAGTTTATCGAACGCTGCTTTCAGGACGGTATTCAATATCCGATAGGGATGTGTTTTCAGGATGCCGGCTGGGACGGAGGCCCCTGGCATAACGAATACCAACCCACGGCCTATACC
>JAAYJG010000024.1 GCA_012523055.1 Ruminiclostridium sp.
GCGGTCATCCTGAGCACGGCGAAGGATCTTGTCAGGAGTAATGCGAGATCCTTCACTTCGTTCAGCAGGCTGCGCCTGTTTACCTGTGAACAGTAATGTTTCAGGTAAAACCTGTAAATTTCATCTGCTTGATTGCAGTGTTTGTTTTGATTATTATGATATAATGAAGATGTTATTTTTTGTATAATATAAGGGAACGTTTCAATCAACAATTGAGGTGAGGTAATGCCCAAAGAAAAGAAAAAATACGATCACAGACCCAAGGCGCATCCATTGGATGATAAACAGCAAAAGAGCAGTAATAGAAGCTTATTGAATAATCTTTTACAAATGGCATTTACACAGAACATCGGTAAGACACAGTTTAAGTTTCTGGTTGGATATTCACTGTTGATAGTGCTGCTGGAATTTTGCGCTTTCTCATTTAAGGGCATCTTTTCCATTACTGCCTCCAGGCTTTGGATGCTTGGCTGGGTCATATGTATTGCAGGTATTATTTATATGTTTGTTCGCCTCGTCATTGAAGATCTGAAGGCAAAGCATTATCTCTCCCTTGTGTTCATGTCCGTTATTTTCATGATGTTAATCCTTGCTATTTTAAATTTTGATAAAATTGTGATCGGGCAGGATGCCACACAGCAGCTGGCTGCGGGCACGTTGTCTTTTTCAGCTCCGGATTGGAATTATACCGGTAAGGCTTTTCTGGATTATCCAAACAGGCAGTATGTGCTGGCAGCTATCCCAACCTTGATTCTGGGCAGAAGCATTCCGGCTTTGCAGATTGGCTTTGCTTATCCATTTTTTCTTAGCCTGCTGATATTTTATACCGGGTTTCGTAAGTGGCAGAAAAAGGAAGGTTTCTCTGAACTCTTCGCCATAGGCGCAGTTTCAGCCCTGTTTACCTTTCCGTATGTAACAGAGTATTATATTTATTTTGAACACACCCTGTTCCCAGCTTGTTTCACCATGCAGTGTATCGGATGGCTTCTGCTGTTTTTAAAGAAACCAACCCTATTTCATGCCTTTGCGATCATGTGGACTTGTACGATGATGGCCAATTGCTACACTCCGGCCATTGCTTCGGTAGCTCTGTTTGTGTGCATCATCTTCCTGCTCGGCTTTTTCACCCTGTCCGGTAAGCATGACCTGCCTTACCCAAGGCTTGATGGGAAGCTGTCCTTTTTAACCTGCCTGAATATGTCTGCGGTGATCAGTTTATTTGCCGCGTTTACTTTTCTGTTTGGCAGAGGTGATCGGGTCACTGACATGAGAACTGAAAGCTTCATCGAAAGCCTGGCCTCAACCAAAGAAGGCTATTCCATCTTCTTTCTGAACAGCCCTTGCGTATTTTCGGACTACCTGATGATTTTTATTGTTATTTATCTGATGATGTCCCTGCTATACCGATTTGGCTTTATCCATCTCGTTGTTTCAGTGTGGGTTCTGGCAATTGTCGGCATGTCCCAATTTCTCAAAGGATACGCCATTTATGAGCCTTCCATCTCCATGTCCAGAACGCTGATCACCGTTCCAGTGCTTGTAACTGCTCTGTTTCTTACTGGAATTGAAGTCATGAAGCGGTATAAGGTAAAAGTGAAGCCTTTTCTTTTAGCATTAGTGGTGATCATCAATATTGGGTTGGGTATTTATAATATCTACAAGCCCGTTGTTCAGGGGGACGCTGCGAAGTACTTCAACCCTGACACATTGCAGCCCATGAAATATGTAATCAGCAACATGATCCTAACGGTCAGGGAGGCGGAACGTGAAGGGAGAGACAACCTCACACTGGTTCTATATACCAATAACATTTGGTTGAAGAACCTCACTGACTATACGTCCTACTTCCTTCCTGATACTCAGGTGTATGTGCTGTCGGAAGGTGAACCCCTTCCCTCTCCGATCGAAAATGTGATCATTTATTGTGATAATCAAATCAAGGATCTTCCCCTGGACAACCATCTTCTTTGGGGTGAGAGCTTGGAATTCTCTTTAGGAAAAGGCAAAACCTTTGGGCTGACTCGTTATGATGTATCGGATGCCCCGGTCTTTTGAACGCTCTTAGTATGACACCGATGAGGGCAGCCGCTTGACTGCCCTCATCCTTTATAACAACGGAAGCGATTGCTTGCAATCGCAACACACCCGGGTTGCATGGGCGAGCAGCAGGCTTTAGCCTGCGACCAGCCGTTATATCGAGGCAGGAGATATGCTTGCCGCCTGATTAAGGTAATCGGTACCCGCCACCACACGTTTTTCAGCCCTTGGCTGAAAATACGTTAAGAGGTGGGGCGGGGGCCCATCTGGGCC
>JAAYJG010000242.1 GCA_012523055.1 Ruminiclostridium sp.
AACGCAG
The DNA here is from genome assembly GCA_012523055.1 of Ruminiclostridium sp. Lineage (GTDB taxonomy): Bacteria > Bacillota > Clostridia > DSM-8532 > DSM-8532 > JAAYJG01. Next base: position 8 of record JAAYJG010000242.1, read on the forward strand.
CAACTGCCCCGGCAAACCCGGAAAGAAGCGGCTACACCTTCAGCGGATGGGACAAGGCGTTCAGCAATGTCACCTCCGATTTGATCGTTACAGCAAAATATACCATCAACAATGATGATCAGGGCGGAGGCAGCTCAACCGGCGACACACCGACACCAACATCCACTGCAAAGCTTTCACCTGCCCCAACTCCGACAACAGCCCCAAAACCAACACCAGTGCCGACATCCGCGCCTGGCTCATCCAATGTTGTTATCACCCAGGGCCAGAACACTCTGATCGCTACGGGAACAACGCAGGCCATTGTTGATGAGAAAGGCCGTGCGGCCACCACCTTTACACAGGAGCAGGCAAGCGAGATCATCAAGAAAGCTCTTGAGGAAACCCAAAAGCAGCAAAAAGGCACGACCACAGGAATCGAATTCAGGGTTGAAACCGATAAGGCAGCCAGCGATGTTAAGGCAAGCCTGCCCAAGACTGCAATTGACGAAGCTGCGCAGAAAGAGTTGAAAGCGTTGACGATGTCATCTCCTGTTGCATCGCTCACCTTTGATTCAGATGCCCTGAACACCATATCGCAACAGAGTTCAGCAGATGTAATCATCTCGATGGCGAAGGTTGATACTGAAACCCTCAGCGAAGAAACACAGGAAATGATTGGAGACCGTCCTGTATTCGATTTCAGCGTTACCAGCGGAGACAAGGTCATATCGCAGTTCGACGGGAATGTTTCCGTATCGGTTCCGTATTCGCCGAAGCCGGATGAGGACATGAACGCCATCGTTATCTATTTCATCAATGCACAGGGAGAACTGGAGGTCATTACGGATTGCTTCTATGATCCGGCAACAGGTAACGTTAGGTTTACAACAAGCCACTTCTCGCAATATGCGGTCGGCTATAACAAGGTAGGCTTCAATGATGTATCTGCCAACGCATGGTATCACAACGCCGTCAGCTTTATTGCGGCCAGAAATATCACCAGAGGAACAGGCAACAGCAGCTATAATCCGGATGCGAAGCTGACACGCGGCGAATTCCTGGTGATGGTCATGAGAGCTTATGGAATGGAGCCCGATGAAAACCCCGAAGATAATTTTGTGGATGCAGGGGATACCTGGTATACAGGTTACCTTGCGGCAGCAAAACGGTTAGGTATCTCCAAAGGCATTGGTGACAACAGGTTTGCGCCGGAGAAGAATATAACAAGGCAGGAAATGTTCACGCTGCTATACAATACACTCAAGGCTGTTGGAAAGCTTCCATCAGGTGAAGACGGGCAACCGTTGAATACCTTTGTTGATGCCGATAAGATAGCCTCATGGGCAAAAGAAGCCATTGACAAGCTTGTCAGGGCAGGAATTATCAAGGGCAGCAATGGGAACCTCCTTGCAGAGGACTCGTCCACCAGAGCGGAAATGGCTCAGGTATTGTATAACCTTTTGTCAAAATAAGTGATACATCCGATGAATCATCATAAGCCACAAAAGATAAAAGCGTACTTACCCTAAAAACTGATAACCGTTCCGATTGTTTTTCGGAACGGTTATCGCTTTTTATGCTCCATGCTGCGAGCATTCAATTATTTTTGTATACTGCCATTATCTCCGCCAGGCTTTTCTCCGGCAGAGATATCGTTTTCCCGTTTAGATTATTCAGGCTTGACTCGTTCTGCCTGAAGCAGAACCGGATGGCAGTGCTCCATAGAAGCTGCCGTTTTGCGCCATATTTTCGGTTCATCGCATTTAAACCGTATTTCCCGTCGCCCAATACCGGGAACCCCAAAAAGGCCAAGTGCGCCCGTATCTGATGTGTTCGCCCCGTTACCAGCTCGACCTCCAGCAGCGATAGTTCGCCCCTTGTCTCCAGCACTCGATAGTTCGTCTGTATCGGAACACTGCCTGGTACTTTGCGGTTGAATATTTTAACCAGACTGTTTTGCGGTTGCTTTACCAGATAAGCCGTCAACTCTCCGCGGTGTTTCTGGGGACATCCGCAGACCACACAGCGGTAAAGCTTGCAGATTTCATGTTCCTTAAATTTTTCAAACAGAAGGTCCAGACAGGCTTTGTTTTTTGCCAGCAACAGAAGCCCGCCGGTATTTCGGTCAAGCCGATGACACAATGCGGGAAAGCCCTCAGGCAGCACCTCTGAATATGCGGCCTGCAATACCTTTTCAACGGAGGACTCTTTCTCATCCTGCACCGGGATACCTGAGTGCTTGTTGATAACGAGGATTTTGGCATCTTCAAAAACGATGGTATAATTAAGTTGCTCAGAGGTAGCGATGAGAAGCTCCTCAGAAAGATAGAGCTCAACCCTGTCTCCCACGGAAAGGAGCAGATCGACTATCGCCCGTGCACCGTTAAC
>JAAYJG010000025.1 GCA_012523055.1 Ruminiclostridium sp.
CCTTTCCTCCCGCAAGAATCACAGCTTTCACAGACCATCCCCCGATACAAAAAGCCCTGAGGCTGCTAATAGACCATTTATTTTTTATATATGCAACCAAACCTTTAAAAATTCCATTACCAGCTCATACAATATTGAGGTTTCACAGGAGTAACGAATATCATGCCTTTGCAGGATTCAAAACGAAATGGATTGAATTAAACCACATAGATGTGATAACATTGTGAACAGTGATATTTTCATGCCGCAATGATGAATTTCGATGGCAGCGCAGATAAAAGTTAAAAAAATATCGCAATATATATTAACAACCAATAAAGTTTGGTATAATACCTAATAGGATTTACCAGAATAAATGTATCGGGGCCTGCGGAAAGTCGGTTCAGATTCATTGATATCAAACTGTTCCATAATTGTTTCAAGGTCGCCTGACGAAGGCAGACACACAGCGGTGTTTGTGTTTCTCCAAAGCGTTTTTGTCTGTTTGGGGAAATCATATAGAGTGTTATGTGCACGGCTATTATGAAAGTCACCTGGTTTACAGGTGTGAAAAGGGGGAATTGGTATGAAAGACTATAGCGTAGACAAAATACGCAATATCTGCCTGTTGGGACATGGGGGCGCGGGCAAGACAACGCTGGCGGAGGCCATGCTTTTCGATGCAAAGGCAACGGATCGGTTCGGCAGTGTTGTCAGTGGAAACACAGTTATGGATTACGATCCCGAGGAAGTGAAGCGTCAAATCAGTACGGGTACTTCATTGGCGCCACTGGAATGGAATGGACACAAGATAAACATTATTGACACACCGGGATATTTTGACTTTATCGGTGAAATGCGCGAGGCGCTGCGTGTTGCTGATGGCGCCCTCATTCTTGCAAGCGCCAAGGACGGTGTGGAGGTCGGAACCGAAAAAGCCTGGGAAGAGGCTTCAAATCAGAAACTGACAAAGCTGTTTTTTATCAGCAAGATTGATGAAGAGAATTCAGACTTTTTTAAAGTCTTTGATCAGTTACAGAATAAATTCGGAAACCATGTGATCGCGTTCGAGCTGCCCATCATCGAAAATGGGGCGTTTGCCGGTATAGTCAATGTTGCCACGATGAAAGCAAAAAGGTTTTCCGGAAAAGATTTTGTAGATACCGAAATTCCTGCTTCCATGAAAGCTTCTGTCGAGAAATATCATGAAGGAATCTCTGAGGCTGTGGCAGAGACAGACGAAGACCTGATGGAAAAATACTTCTCCGGCGACCCGTTCACGGAAGAAGAAATTTTGAAGGGTCTGGCATCCGGCATCAAGTCCGGTGATATCGCACCTGTTTTTTGCGGTTCCGCCGTCAACCATGCCGGCATTAAGTTTTTGCTCGACGCAATTGTGCAGTATGTTCCCGCATACAATGAAAGGGGTGCTGTCATTGCTTCCGTACCCGGCAAGGAAGAAACCATCGAACTGAAACCCGACAACAGTGAAGCTTTATCCGTACTTGTTTTCAAGACCATTGTCGACCCGTTTGTCGGCAAGATTTCATATATCAAGGTGATGTCCGGTGTCTTGAAATCCGACTCAGTGGTCTATAACGTGAAAAAGGAAAAGACCGAAAGAATTGCTCAGCTGTTCCTGATCAAGGGGAAACAGCAGATCAATACCACCCAGCTGGTGACCGGTGACATCGGTGCCGTCGCCAAACTGATTGTTACTGAAACCAATGACACTCTTACCACAAAAGAAAACCCGGTTATCCTGCCGACTATCCAGTTCCCGTCGCCCATGCTGTCCATGGCGGTTCTGCCGAAAACAAAGGGCGATGAAGAAAAGATCTCCAGTGGTTTAACCCGCTTAATGGATGAAGACCCTACCTTCAAGGTTGAATTGAACCCCGAAACAAAGCAAACCCTCATCTATGGCATTGGCGATCAGCATCTGGATCTGATCCTCAGCAAGCTCAAGGCCAAGTTCAAGGTGGAAGTGGAGCTGACCAACCCCAGGATCCCATACCGTGAAACCATTCGAAAGAAGGTCAAGGTTGAAGGGAAGCATAAGAAACAATCCGGCGGACATGGCCAGTTTGGCGATATCTGGGTTGAATTTGAACCGGGACCCACAGAGGATCTTGTTTTTGAAGAAAAGATCTTCGGAGGGGCTGTACCCAAGCAGTACTTCCCCGCTGTTGAGAAGGGCCTTCGTGAAAGCATTACAAAGGGTGTTCTTGCAGGTTACCCGGTTGTAAATCTGAAGGCTACGCTGGTCGACGGTAAATACCATCCGGTCGACTCATCGGAAATGGCGTTTAAAATTGCAGCCAGTCTGGCATACAAGGAAGGCGTTCAGCAAGCCGGCCCTGTTTTGCTCGAACCTATCTCCCATGTGGAGGTTCTGGTGCCCGACAGCTATATGGGTGACATCATTGGGGATATGAACAAGCGCAGAGGCCGTATTCTGGGCATGAACCCCGCCGTGGGCGGCATGCAGCAGGTTGTAGCCGAGGTTCCCGAGGCTGAAATGTTCAAATACGCCACAGACCTTCGTTCCATGACCCAGGCCAGAGGTTCCTACACCATCCGTTTCGAACGATATGAGGAAGCGCCGCAGAACGTGGCGGAAAAGGTCATCGCCGAAGCGAAGAAGGATAAGGAAGCAGAAGAGTAAATTCCTGTAACCAAAGGCTGTAACAAAATTTTCGTTTTGTTACAGCCTTTTTGTGACCCTTGCATTCAACGGAAATTTACAGTATAATAATAGTCAGAGATAGTCAAAGACAAAAAGAGGGTGATGGGATGGCAAGATTAAGCGATATTATTGAATCCTTTATCAAGGAGATGATAGAAGATACGGATGGTGCGGTGGAAATTCAGCGCAATGAACTGGCAAGCCGTTTCAATTGCGTTCCTTCACAGATCAACTATGTTATCAGCACCCGTTTTTCTACAGACAAGGGTTATTATGTGGAATCACGAAGAGGCGGCGGAGGCTATATCAGCATCAAACGGATGAATGCGGGCTCGGTGGGCGAATATTTGATGCATATCATCACCTCCATTGGTGACAAACTATCACAGCACACCTGTGAGATCTTCATTCAAAATTTTGTGGACTATGATGTCGTCAGCGAGCAGGAAGCCGGAATAATGAAAGCGGCTACGTCTGATAAGGCACTTGTGGCTGCTTCACCCGATTTGCGCGACGGGATCAGAATGAACATTCTGAAAAACATGCTGATGAGCCTGGTCATTTAAGGGGGGGAAAACCTATGCTGATGTGCCGGCTGTGCAAGCAAAGGCAAGCAACCGTACATTTTACAGGAATTATCAATGGACAAAAGGTAGAGATGTATGTTTGCGAGGCATGCGCCCGAAAAAACAATGAGATCAAGATAAATCTGCATAAGCTGCTTTCAGGGATTCTGGGGCAGGAGGTTTCAACGCAAATGCAGGAAGAGCCTGTACCGTCTGTTCAATGCCCGTCCTGCGCAATGACAGCCGAAGAGTTTCAAAGAACAGGGCTGCTCGGTTGTACCGAATGCTATACAACCTTTGGGGAAAGCATTCATACCTTGCTCAAGCGCATTCACGGCAATGTCAAACACCATGGGAAGGTACCCCCAAAGCTGTCCGCAAAGCTTCAGCCTGCCCGAAACCTGCTCGCATTAAAGCAGGAGCTTCAAAAATGCATCGATGAAGAAAATTACGAGCAGGCAGCCGTCATTCGGGATCAGATTAAAGAGGCTGAAAAAAACAAAAGTGATTCAGGAAGCGTTAAAACGTAGCTTCAGCGTTTCAGCAAGCGTTTAGACCTTAACAGGAATTTCCTTCAAGTGGGTGATGTAATGAACAAATGGTATATTGATAAAGGACCGGATTCGGATGTGGTGCTGTCAAGCAGGGTAAGGCTGGCCAGAAACTTCAGAGAGTATCCCTTTCCGCATAAAAGCACTGCCGGGCACCAGCAGAAAATTGCGGAGGAAACCCAAAAAGCCATTTTTTCAGGCAGTGACAGCATGGCAAACATATTTCGTTATGTGGACATAACCAGTCTGGATGTCATTGAAAAAGCCGTGCTGGTTGAAAAGCATATCGTCAGCAAGGAACTGGTGGAATCCAAACGGATGATTGGGCTTATCCTCAGCCAGGACGAGCAGATATCGATCATGATCAATGAAGAGGATCATCTCAGAATCCAGTGTCTGGCTTCGGGCATGCAGCTGACCAAAGCCTGGGAGGTCTGCGACAGCTTGGATAACCTGTTATCTGAAACCATTGATTTTGCTTGGGATGAAAATATCGGCTACCTAACCAGTTGTCCGACGAATATCGGCACAGCTATTCGTGTATCAGTGATGATGCATCTTCCGGCGCTGGCGATGACAGGCTATATCAAGCCTGTGCTGGAAGCCATGGGGAAGCTTGGAATGGCAGTAAGGGGGCTTTATGGTGAAAATACCCAGGCCTCAGGAAACGTATTTCAATTTTCAAACCAGATTACCCTTGGAAAAAGCGAACAAGATATCATCCTTAGCATGCATAACATCGCGCAGCAAATCATCGATCAGGAGAGAGCTTTGCGGCAGGAGCTCCTGAAACAAAACAGATATAAGCTGGAAGACAGGATTTTTCGATCCTTCGGAATTTTAAAGAACGCGAGAATCATGGATACGGGTGAAACCCTGAAGCGCCTTTCCGATTTGAGGCTGGGGGTGGATATGGGTATCCTTGAGGATATTGACATTACAGATATCAATCAGATGATGCTGCTGATACAGCCGGGGAACCTGCAGAAGACCACGGGCAGAACACTGGATTCTGATGAGCGGGATACCTGCCGTGCGCAGCTGGTCAGGGAAATGATGAACAAACAAAAGAATCATTGAGGTGATAAGGATGATATACGGAAAATTCACACAAAAAGCAGCCCAGGCGTTAAACCTGGCAAAGGAGTGCTCCCAGGCGTTGGGGCACAATTATATTGGCACCGAGCATCTGCTGTGGGGGCTGATTAAGGAAGGAAGCGGGATTGCAGCCGGTGTGCTTCTTTCACATGGTGTAAACG
>JAAYJG010000243.1 GCA_012523055.1 Ruminiclostridium sp.
AAGAGGCGCGGTGTGTGGGCGGTGTGTAACTGCCGAAAAAAACAGGCCGAACTGTTCGAGTCACTGAACACGAAGCTGGCAGTGGAGATCGAACAACATACCTAAAAAAACAAAAAGGTGTGACTAGGTTCAGATCCTAAATAACTCTTACAATACTTATAAATATTACGCACACCTGAACCAAGTTCATCTACCAATCCCATTTCCTTAAAAACTTTAGCAACCAATGGGTTTTTAGGGAACGGTGAGAAATTGTCCGGATTAATCTTTCCATAGCCATGGGGTTTGTTACTGTTTTCAGTAACAATTTCATTTACTCCAATAATGAGCTTTGCCGGATATGGATTCGAATACTCCCGATGGATAAGAAGATTACTTATTACCTCTCTAAAGATAGCATCTCGAATACTTATCCGTTGATCCTTCTCCAAATAAAATTTATCAGGTAAGTGTTTCGATACAAAAGCCATCAGTCTGTCATAACTCTCAATTAAATTAGTTCTGACATCATCTCTATCATCATACCTATCGATGTTTTCTCGTCTTAGTATTGCATCCGTTCTATGATATGGAATGACCGAGGTTATCACTTCATCACAACCAAAAAGCAAGATTGATGCCAAGGTAAAACCTTCTTCGCCGGTTCGGAAATCCTTTAAATATAGGCCTGCACTTTTGAGAAGTTCCATGTCATTCATGGTGCCCCATGGATGATTCGGTTTCTGAATAGATGCTGCTTTTCTTACTCGCGTAATTAAATCTTCACGCAAATTCTCTATAGTCACATACCGAAAGATTCGGCTCTCAGAGTATGTTTGTTGTTTTCTTTCATATAGTGTAGCTACATCATTGGTGTGATTGGTAATGTCAATATCACCATCTTCCGTTCTGTCAAAAATTCTTCCATTGCAGCGGTGTACCTGTGAACTAATAGGCACAAAAATATAGAGTACTATTTTATTGTTTATTCTGAACTCCTCGATTGACAGGTAAAATGCTGGGTTAATCTTTTGTGGATTATTCATGGCCGTTGTAAAGTCTTTTCTCAACTGAGCACTTGCTGACTCATCAACTCCAATGATATGGCCCTGATCATTAACACCCAGAAGGATTTCACCGCCATTTCTATTCAAAAAGGCACAAACAGATTCATATATGTCTTTGTTGAGAGAATTTTGACTTTCCTTGAATTCAACTGTCAATCCTTCACCTTGTTCAACTAACTTCATGATTTTTTTAATCATTCCGCTTTCCCCCGTAATATGATTCATCAGCTCCTTATGAATATGCTAACATATTTCTCGTCTCAATAGAATGTCTATCGAAATATACAGTGGGTCAATTTTACTTGACAATCTACACAGTTGCGAACGTAACAGGAAAGAAAGAAGCGATACCAAAGTACAAACATCCATCAAAACACAGCGTTTATCTCCGTATCTTTTCTGAATTCGTCTGAATTTCTATATTCTTCTGGAACTCAGTGTCCTCGGTAGGAAAGCAGCTTATTAAAAAAGTGAGAAATTAGTAATTGATCTCTCATTTATAATTGGTAACAAAAAATGTATAAGCCTTGAAATAGACCTATTGCAATGCTCTACTACTTTATCGCTGTCGCCACCTATTATTAAGGTTTCACACTTTATTTGATTTAGTTCATTATAGGCATTATGCTCAAAGCAGGCATTTGCTTGAATGATATATCTACTAAATTTTCAAATAAAAATAATGGCGAAATCCTCAATTATTTAAAATAGTACTTGACTAGCACCTTAGGTATTGGTTTAAGCTTATGTTGAGGTGATTCGATTGTTAATCAATCAAGTTAGTCAAGCCACGGGGTTAACGAAAAAAGCAATAGAATATTATACTATAGAAGGACTCATTTCGCCGCTTGTTTTAGAGAATGGATATAGAGATTTCAGCGAAAAGGATATTGAGGTGCTGAATAAAATATCTGTTCTAAGAAAACTTGACATAAGCGTAGAGGAGATTAAAACTATTCTTTCTGATAAGTCAAATACTGCATTGCAAGCCATTTCTGTTCGGAAGGAATTGAACCTTCAAAGAGAATCAGCCAAAAATGCAATCCTTGGTAAATTGAGCAGCGGTGAATCTTACTCCAAGATTAGTGAGGAGTTGCAGGTGATTGAAAAAAGCAAAACAATCACAGAAAAGCTTTTAGAAACTTTCCCAGGATATTGGGGCAGGTTTATTTGCTTGCATTTTGCTCGATTTCTAAATGAACCAGTTAAAACAGAAAGTCAGCAGGCTGCATATGAAACGATAATTACTTTTTTGGACAATACTCCGCCAATCACTTTACCAGAAGATTTACAGGAGTATTTAAACGAGGGCACAAAGGATATTGGTACAGAGCAAATAATAGAAATTGTTGAAAACACACACAGAGCAATGGAAAATCCAGATGCTTTTCTATCCGAAAAGAAAGATGTGATAGAGCAGTATCTGGCATTTAAACAGTCTGAGGATTACAAACAATCTCCTGCTTATAGAACCATGGGGTTGATGAAACAATTTAATAGCACAAGCGGATATTATGATATTTTTATTCCAGCATTAAAGCAATTAAGCAGTTCTTACTCAGAATATTGCAGTCAGATGGAAATTGCTAATGAAAAACTGTTAGCACAATACCCTGAGATCGAGAAAATGACTCTGCCAGACAAATCCAACAGCCCGAAATAAGAAATACCGCCCGGCTACAGATGATAAAGATTAGGCCATTACACTAACGCTTTCCTGTATCTCCTCTTGTAACAGTGCTTAAGGTTAACACATATACTAAAGCAAACGTTCGAAAGGAATTTGCTTATGTATACGTATGTGGATCAGTATACTGTAAAACCGGGTGATACGCTGAGCAGCATCGCCCAGCAATTCGGTTTACAGTTTTATACACAAATCCTTCGTGTAAATCGGAACATCGTAGATCCCAGCTTGATTTTCCCAGGGCAAATTATCAACATCCCTCGAATGACACCAATGACTACTTACTTCGTTAAGCCAGGTGATACATTGGGTGATATCCTGTACTTTTATAACAGAGAACATATTGAAATATATGGGACTGAGGTCACAATGGATGAACTACTTGCGTACAACCCCGCGATAATAAACCCAAACCTGATATATCCAGGTATGGTCCTTTATCTTCCCGAGATTCTGTAAACGATTGCTACTATTCAAGTAAAGCCACCTGAATGGCAGTTTTTTTCCATTCACTTGAATAGCCTGGTCTTCATAACTCAACTATCCCACCTGCATCAAAGCCGTCTTAGCGGCATGGACACAAAACTAAAGGTGAGCACTTGAATATATTATTCATTATATTACCAGCAGTAATTGGGCTGGGAAAGTTGAGTTCTGAGGTTCATTCCACAACGATATCGTACAGCGCTTCATCAACCTGCCGTTTGAAATTCTCTACGGCTTCTTCCTTTGTGATATACCCTTTTGTATACCGATCCGCCTGTTCAAGCCAAATCCATTCCAGATAATCATTATACTCGCCAAGCAGGTTACCATTCACCATATCCATCGCCGGTATAAAAACATCATACATGTTCTGCCCTGCTAAAAAATCAACCGAACCATCCAGCTTTCGCATCACAACGGGGGACAGTACCGTGTCCTTGATACCTTGATTATAACCTTCTCCACTGGCAAAAAGATATGGATGCCCTGACTCCGAGCTGTCCAGGGTAATCCACTCAAGAATATCACCAATAATGTCCCTGTGCTTTGTTTCCTTGTTCACCAGTACAAACTCACCACCCCAGGCAAAGCTTTCAGGTGGTAAACAAACCGCCCAGTCGCCGTAGGTTCCTTCTCCGGGTTTTTCTCCGCCCGAATTGGATTTAATTACATAATTCACCATGCAGGATGGGCCCATAAAACCAAAGACAGGCTTCTTCCCTTTTCCCTGCATCTCAGCATACCAGTCATCTACCCACAATCTGGTTCCATTGCAATACTCGTTATCCGTCAGCTTTTTTGCAATATCCAGAAAAGCCATTCTCTGCGGATCAATATAAAGCTTGCTATCGACCACCCATCCCTTTTTAGCGGTATTTGAGAACGCTCTCCAAAGGGTATCGGTTCCGGATACAATGCTATAGCCTTTCGATTTAAGTTTTTCTGCCGCAGCAAAAAACTGATTCCATCCGGGTCCTATTTCACGGCCAATCACCGCCGGATCATCGGTTTCCCACACGTCAAGAGCAATGGAACGGCGATAAATAAAAGCTGCCCCGGTGGATTGCCATCCCAGTCCAACCAGTTCGCCCTCGGAGTTCGTGCCCCAATCAATGGCGTACTGGGGGATTTCCGCTTCCCGAAGCAGTTTATCCACATTCATCCCCAGTTCTTTATAGGGTAATACATATTGACTTAATTCCCCTTTTGTGTACTGATATGCAAAAGCGCTTTCAGCCAGAAAAATATCCGGAGTCCATTCTTCGTCATTCACCAAGGTCTCTTCTAAGACGGCCACATACGAAACATCAGCGGTGGCAAAGCTTTGCAGCTTGAAGGTGTATGGGCAATCCGGATGAAGCTCCTTGTATTTCTCAATGCTTCGCAGTAGCCCATCCGAGTAATCCCAAACCTGAATTTCCATCGGGTTTTTCGGCTCTGGCGAGGGTGTATCGGCCTCTTTTTGGGAGATGTCCTTACACCCATTCAATACCCATTCCAGAGCCGGGTCGATCCCGTTTTGCACATCGCTGTACTGAACCGGGATATAAACATCGGGTTCAACCCTGTAGTACGTATCGCGGAATGAATGTGGCGGCAAAGCACAAACGAGCCAACAGGCCTCTATTCTCCGCCATTGAGCTTCTCAATCACACGCACGCTTCTGGCTGGCGTTTTGTCGGCTGATAACCCGGGTTACTTCTCTTCTTTCCGGTATGCCTCCATCTGCTGTTTCGCTTCATCAGGCAAAGCATCCTCTATAGGGTTGCGGGAAAATCCCTGCTTTTCCAGATAGGTCTGAACCGCCTTGTCATTCACCCGCTCTATTTCAGCTTTCAGTTCTCTGGCCGACATGACCGCGCTGCCTGCCCCTCTGATAATGATCTGCTGCAGTCCATCGGATGTTGCCACCCTGATATTATATTTTTTTGAATTGTCATGGGCAAATTTTTCAATATACTGGTCTGCTGTCTGGGCTTCCCGCGTAAACACCACAAGAATATTTTCATGCTCAAAGATTTCCTCGTGATGTCCCTGAACGCGATAAGCATCAAACACAGCAATGACCTGGCATTTACGAACTCCCTGATATTTTGCCAGCAAATCAAGCAGCTTTGAGCGGGCGACATCCATGTTCTCTTCAGCGAGTTCCTTCAAATCCGGCCATGCGTAGATGACATTATAACCATCCACAAGGAGATATTCGTCCCTGGTTTCTTTGGTTGCTCCTTCATAGGGAATAGGTTTATGAAAGCTTTCAGCCGTTGTTCTTCGCTTTGTCCACACAGTTTTTCTTCCCTGATTGGCAAAGGAGGTTTGATTCAAAATTCTGTCAACCTCCTCCGGGGGAAGCCAATTTTGAATGGTATAAAAAGCTTTCCGGGCTGTTGTTTCCTGAGTATCCGTTTTTTTCTGGAAGTGGCCTGGAAGATGCATGTACTCCTTCACTTCATTCCAATTGACCAAAAAACCGGCGCCATTGGCACAGAAAACCGAGCCGGTTGGGTTGTTGACATCCCTTTCAGAGTCATATCCTATCCTTTCGATGACCTCTCTGGAGTTGTGGCAGGGCTCATAGCCTTTCAAGCTGCAAAAAAAACTGCCCTGGCCTTTTGTATAGGCCATCACATCCTTCTGATAATTACGCAGGGTGATAACAGGGGCTTCCCCTTCAAGAACAGCCAGTTCCCCTCCCATTTGTGATACACGACATATCCCATGAAGCTGCTCAATGTCAGACATGGCGCGCCCCACCATTTTTTCAGGGATTTCCAGCTGAAAGGTATACCAGGGCTCCAGCAATACAGACTCGGCTTCCTTTAAGCCCTGACGCACGGCACGCCAGGTCGCTTCCCTGAAATCTCCGCCCTCTGTATGCTTATTATGCGCACGGCCTGCCACCAGCGTTATTTTCATATCGGTAATCGGGGATCCGGTAAGAACTCCCCGGTGAACCTTTTCTTCCAGATGGGACAGGATAAGGTTTTTCCAGTTTTTAGCCAGTATATCGTCGCTGCAATCTA
>JAAYJG010000244.1 GCA_012523055.1 Ruminiclostridium sp.
AGAGACACAGCGATAACCGTAACAGCGGTCAGCCGCAGTAAATATTCTGTTTCAGCCCTATTTCCTTGGCTTTCTTTAACAGATAATTATAGCGCACCTGACAAGCTTTCATTTTATAGATGTAATAGTCGATCAAGTCCGGATCCTGTGCCTGTTCAAAGTTTGAAAGGGCGCTCAGCCAGTCTTGTCGGGCCAGCTTGATGTGTTTTAATAAAACAGCCTTGTCCTTTTCGGGATCCAACTGCTCTGATTCCATCTCGTTCTCCCTGAACTGAAACAGCCTTTTCACAAGGCCGTAGCCCTTCATATCCATCGGATGGTACGCCGGGTTTCCATTCATCCATCACAGCCCCTTTTCAATGAAAATACCTCCGAAACCGGCAGGTCCTGACCATGCCCGCCTGCAGATCGGGTAATGGCACAGGGTCATACCGAAATACAGAGGCAGATCTGAATCTACCGCATACTTAAGTATAATCACGAAAAGGATGATTTATACAATTATTTTAAGAATATTTTCCAGCGCGTTGTGCGAAAACAACTCTGTCGATACCCGCCAGATCCTTGTATGACCGCACTTCCAGCCCATGCTGCTGATACAGAAGCATCACCTGTTCGGCTTGATTTATTCCCACTTCTGTAAAAATGGCACCCCCCGGCAATAACAGCTCGTTCGCCTTTTGTGCAATGGCACGGTAAAAAAGCAGCCCATCCTCCCCGCCGTCAAGGGCCATATGGGGCTCATAATCCCGGACACCGGGCATTAATCCCTTCAGCTGATGGTGGGGGATGTATGGGGGGTTTGATAAGAGAAGAGAATAGGTGTTATCCGGTTCCCAGGCAAGAAAATCAGCCTTGAGAAAGTGAATGTGAACCTGATGTTTACGCGCATTTTCCTGTGCAATTCGAAGCGCGGAGTCAGACAGATCCATCGCGTGAACCTCAGTATTTTCCGAATAACGGGCAATACTGACCGCAATGGCACCGGAGCCGGTTCCCACCTCTAAAACACGCATCCGTTCTGCCGGATGCGCCTGAATCCATGCAAGCGCTGCTTCCACAAGCACTTCGGTATCCGCCCTTGGAATCAGGCAGTTTGCATCCACATAAAAATCCAGCGACATAAACTCTTGCTTGTTCGAAATGTACTGAAAGGGCATACCTGCTGCTCTTTGCCCAACGCTATCCCTGAACTTTTCTTCCTGACCGGTGCTCAGCTTATGCCTGGGATGGGCGTATAGCCAGGAAAACTCTTGTGATAAAACAAAAGCCAATAAAACCCCGGCTTCCCTCGCCGGGGTTTCGATGCTTTTTTCTTTCAGCGTGTGACAGGCCCATTCAAGGGCTTCCTGAACAGTCAAATGGCTTCACGCTCCCGCGCAGGTTGATTCATTTTTCTGTTGAACCGGTTATTCTGTCTTTTCATTAGCATGCTCCCAGTTTTTTGTTTATCGGCTCCTCTGTGCCTAATTTACCGATTCTTCCGGCTTTTCGTTTACTGGCTCACCCGAAATCTCATTTACCGGCTGCTCTGACTTCTCGTTTACAGGCTCTTCCTCTATCACCGCTTTCAATGCGGCCAGGGCAACCTCCACCTGGCTTTTGTCAGGGGGCTGCGTTGTAATTTTCTGCAGCATCAACCCGGGATAACTGATTGCCCGCAGGGGCTTGAAGCTTGATTTTGCCGCCAGCTTGAAAATCTCGTAGGCTACGCCTGCAACAAGGGGCAACAGAGCCAGACGAATGACTATATTCATCAGAGGCGTGTTCCATCGGGCAAAAGAAAACAGAAGAATACTGGTCAGTATAACCACAAACATATACGCAGTACCGCATCTGGGGTGAAGCGTGGTATGGGAGAGGGCACTTTCTGGCGTCAGCTCTTCCATGCTTTCATAGGCATAGAGGGCACTGTGCTCGGCCCCATGATACTCAAAAACCCTTTTAATCTCTTTGTTTTTCGACACCAGCACGATGTAGGTCACAAAGATAACCACACGCAGCAAACCTTCCAAAAGGTTTGCCAGGATTGAACCACCGGTGGTGGATTTATCAAAAGAAAACAACCCGGCTATCCAGTTCGGCAGCAACATAAACAAAAGGATACCGAACACCAGGGCAATGGCCACTGAAAAGTAAAGCATTGCCTGAAAAAAGTGATCCCCGAATACTTTCTTTAAAAACTTGTCCAGCTTTGATTCTTCCTCTTCAAATTCCACTGCTTCCGCTGAGTTCATCAGAACCTTCATGCCCACTACCATGGATTCCAGCATGCCCACAGCTCCGCGAATAACAGGCAGCTTTAAAAGCCAAAATTTCTTTGCGAGGGGTACATAATCTGTGGTTTCAACAACAATCTCGCCGTTTGTCTTGCGGATTGCCGTGGCCATTTTGTTATTGCCACGCATCATTACGCCTTCAATCAGCGCTTCTCCGCCGATATTGCACGCTCTGAGCGGCTTTTTCCAAATTTCATTGTTCATTAAAAGCCCTCTCCATCCTTGTTGAGCATGACCGCCCAACTTTATCTTATTATAGCAAAGGATGTAGTCGCATGCAATGCATTCCCGCGCAGCCCCGGCAGTGAGCGGAAGCGCGGCAAGCCCGTTGGTTTCGCATCCAATAACCCACCGCAGAGGCTTAAACAACCGGACTTCAAAGCGAATAACTCTTGTCCTGCTTTATTCTCTGAGCGGGCACAGTATGTGACATTACAGGCAAGCTTGAAATTGATAAAAAATTATTTTTAAAACATGTATAAAGAACCATATACAGGTTAAACTCTTAATGACCTCACAATACATTTTGACCCCCTTTAATTTGGCTGGCGCACTTCTTAAAACGCCGGCCACTTTTTTGTTTATCTTGCCTTTAATGATGATTTTTACAGCCTTCGCGAAAATTGGAATACTTAATTCCAAAGACTTTAGGTAAATGAATTCAAAAGCTAAACAATTTAGCCTGTATTATACGATAATATATTTGGGTAATTGAAATGATACAGAATTTTTATTCAATTTGTGGTAAAATCATTAAAAGGGTTCATGTCCCGCCTGAAGTCGCAGGAAAAACCCATCAGCGAAATGCTGTAATCCCGTAGTGCTAAATTTGGAGTGAGGTTTATGAAAAAAACTCTTTACATACTGGCAATCATGGTTATACTTGCCCTATGCCCCATTGTTGTCTCCGCCGACTCTTTGCCCGCCCCATCGTTTGTAAACGCCATGGTATACGGCAGCGGTAATATTCGGGTCAGCTGGGACAATACCATACAGGGTGCGGCCAGATACACCATTCAAAGGAAAACCGATTCCGGCAGCTTTAAAACGTTGTTCACCGTGCCCTCGGACATCTCTACATGGCAGGATACGGGGATCACCAACGGCCATACCTATGTCTACAGGGTTTTTGCCTCGGGAACCAGCCCCACGGGTGATACGGCTGAATCCTGGCCTGTGGAATATCTCTATCCATCCGGCCTCAGCCCGAAGGGAATCTCCTCTTCCGAAATTGAGTTATCATGGACCTATCCCTCAACCAAAAGCATTCCCGAAACCAATTACCAGACTGTGATCGAGCGCCGATCCGAAGGAACAAGCACCTGGCAGACCATCGCTACCGTCCCCGGTACCGAAAGCACCTGGACCGACGGAGGTCTGTCCGAGGCAACCCGGTATTATTACCGTATACGCGCCCTTACAGCAACCTCCGCCATCTATCTGTATTATCCGAACAACATTTCTGGTCAGTCGGCTTCAACCTTCCTGAAAGCGCCTCTGAATGTAAATGCGAAAGTTATTTCCGCAAACGGTGTGGAACTGTCATGGGAAGATACCTCATCGATGGAAACAGCCTACCGGGTTGAAAGAAGAACGGGTTACGGAACGTTTATCTCCCTGAAAACACTGCCGGAAAACACTAAGGATTATGTCGACAATACTGTTGTTAATGGCGAACAATACACTTACCGGGTAATCCCCGTACGCTCCTCCTTTACCGGAAGCGCAAGCAATGAGGTTATCATTCCATTTTTATTCCCCAATAAACTGGAGATCAAACAGACCTTCGCAACCCAGATCACTCTGGTCTGGAGCTACCCTGGTGATGGCTATGTATCCCCAGATAACAGTACCGTCATGGTTGAGCGCAGAAAATCAGGAAGCCTTCTGTGGGAACAGATACATACCTGCCGGCCGGGAGATACGGAATATACCGATAACGGGCTTGAGCCCGGTATAATGTATCATTACAGAATCCGCTCCCGTTATGCGGAGGGCTTTATCACGGATTATTTCCCTAATGCGCGGGGTATTTCCGGATTTACCAAGCTGGAACTGGACACTTACTTTTATGGTTATGCTCTGTCAGCCACCGAAATTCGTTTGGAATGGGATGAAAACGCCGTTGGGAGCAATACCATAATCCTGGAGAAACTGGGTTCTTCAGGATCCTTTGAACCCTTGAGATCTCTCAGTCGTACCGGGTTTTATATCGACAGGGTAAACCCGGGCACCTTCCATACCTATCGAATGAAAATTGTTTCCTCATCGGCTGAATCCGACTACAGCCCTGCCATCAATATTACCGCCGAGGTTCTGCCCCTTGTTACAAACGCAGTTGTCAAGGCCATTATCCCCGAGCGGGTCTTCATCACCTGGGAGTATGAAAAAACACTGGAATCGGGCTTTGAAGTATGGCGCCTGCCTGCTTCAACGGGCATTTGGCAGCTTATCGGTGTTACCGCGCGGGGTAGCCTCATGTATTCCGATGAGGATGTCATGAGCGGTGAAACCTACAGTTACCGCATCCGGGCTGTGAAAAGCAATACCATCTTCTCCCCCTTCACACAAATTGATCCCGTCCTTGTTTCTTTCAGTAAATCCCAGGGAGAGCTTGTTATATCCAGTTCAGAGGGCACACTGTATCTGGGTTGGGATGATTTTGGCATGGGGATAGCCGGTTGGGATGATTCCTCGAAGAAAAACCAGTATTATATCATAGAGTATAAAACCTCGGTCAATGACGTGTGGCATACCCTCGAGAAGATTCCGAAAAGTGTCACACTATACCGGTTCACCCCCGCACAGGGTGTTGATTATACCCTGCGCATCCGGGCATTCAGCGAAGTTCCCGTATCTGAACGGTACAGCCGTGAAGAGTTTTATTCTACAAAGATACCGACGACGCCAAGCCTGATGGTTCCCACTATTGTCGGCGCCAAGCGGATTGCGCTGGTGTGGGCGGATCTTTCAGACAACGAGGATGAATTCATCATCTACCGAAAAGACATTAATCTGGATGAAGATTTCAAGCGGATCGGGTCCGTAAAGGCAAACGGAACAACCTTTGCCGACGCGTCTGTCCTTCCGGGCCAGGCCTATACCTATCTGGTACGGTCAAAAAATTCCGCCGGTGAATCTTTCGTCAGCAATGAGATCCTGGTGCAAACCCAGATGGTAATGGAATTTAACGATCTGCAGTCCCATTTGTGGGCCAGTGACGCCATATTGGAGCTGTCTTCCATGGGGATTATCAATGGGGACGGAAAGGGTCAATATCGTCCATCGGGAACTGTTACAAGGGCAGAGTTCATCAAGCTGCTTACAGCAACCTTTTCTTTTCCGGAAACCCCCATAGGCAGCTTTGCGGATGTCACCCCGGAGGACTGGTTCCACCGCTGGGTGATGACGGCATACAGAAAGGGCATCATCGAACCAGATGAGAACGGCCTGATTCGGCCCAATGAACCCATCACACGGCAGGATATTGTTTATTATACCTGCCGTGCGGTAAAAGCCGCTCAATTCAAACTTGAGCAGCCTCCCTTGTATGTTATTTACAAGTTCATTGATTATGATCAGATCGCAGGTTATGCACAGTCGGCCTTCGCCGCCATGAATTATGCCGGTATTATTAATGGTATCGGTGAAAACAGGCTGGGGCCGGTAAACCCTGCAACCCGTGCGGAAGCCGCCACTATCATCCATCGTTTGCTGCAGGTGCTGGAAAATCAGGCTCAGCAGCAGACAGCAGATTAAAGGGTTCTGAAAAAACCTGACACTAAAACCGGATCAGGAAGAAAATAAGCCCGGCAGTGGCAAAGACCAGCGTTATGATATAGGAAATGCGGATATGATCGGTTCTTCGTTTTAATCGTTTAATGTTTAAGAACAGCGAAACAGCGCTGAGGACCAATAATAGTACAAGCAGGTACAAAATCGGTGCCAGAAAGGTATAATCCACCGTATCTGCAAGCTCCACCGCCAAAAGCCTGTCAAAGAATGTTTTTTCCCTCGGCTGGGCTTTCTGAAACAGCAGAACGACGGCAAAAAGGACGAGCCACACCAATACGCCGGATACCTCCAGCCACGAGCTGATGAAATCCTTTCTTTGTCTTCTGTCCTTTTTGTAAATAATCGGCTTGTTGCTGTACATTGGTTTTCACCCCATTTGGGTTCTTATTGTTCGTTGTTAGCCGAGTTTCCTGGTTTTTGGTTTGGAAGCCCGTCAAAACAGCGGTAATACGGCCAGGCAGCACAAAGCTCCATCTTGTTTTCAGTGTATCATATTTCTGAGGATGGATACAATAGGCACCCTATCCAATCACAGGTATGCAGGCTACAGCCTGTCGAATGAAGTGAAGGATCTCGCATTACTCCTGACAAGATCCTTCGCTGCGTTCAGGATGACATCGCTGCGTTCTGTATAAAACACATATCTCCGCAGCAGCTTATAAGCTTATTCAAGGGGGGTGTGAACAGTAACCATCCAATCACAGGTTTTAAACAGGCTTAAAGCACTGTATAAAATAAAGTTTTATGTTCAAGACCAATTTGGGCATACTTTAGCCGTAAAAGATCGCAAAAATATGGGAGGCAGGATACGGCATCCCCTGCCATACCGGATTAGAGGGTTTGATATATGGGATTTTATTTGAATGAAAACATTGTTGAAGCAATCTTGTCGGGGTACCACCGAAATCCACATGAAATACTGGGTATGCACGCTGATGACGGAATTACGGTCTGCGTGTACATACCTAACGCAGAAAGCATCCGCCTGCATAATGAGGAGGACGGCACCTGGTTTAACATGCAGAAAAAGGATTCCCGCGGTTTCTTTACACTTGAGGTCCAGGGAAAAACGAAACCCTTTGTCTATAAGCTTAAAATCACCGATGTCACAGGACACAGCTATGATTCCTATGATCCGTACAGCTTCTGGCCCACACTGTCTGAGTATGATCTGTTTTTGTTCAATCAGGGCAATCATCACCGTATTTATGAGAGGCTTGGAGCTCATTTGCGTGAAATAAACGGCATTCAGGGGGTTTCCTTTTGTGTATGGGCACCTTCGGCCAAGCGTGTCAGCGTGGTTGGGGAATTCAACCAATGGGACGGCCGGCGGCATCAGATGCGGATGATGGGAAGCTCCGGGGTCTGGGAGCTGTTCATCCCCGGGCTGATGAAGCATGACCTGTACAAATATGAAATAGCCACGCCTTTTGATGAGCTTTATCTGAAGGCAGATCCCTATGCTTTTTATGCTGAGAAACCTCCTGAAACGGCATCCATGGTCTATGATCTTGAAAACTACACCTGGAACGATCAGAAATGGATGGCGCTACGGGAACGTGAAAACACCGACTCGAAGCCTGTGAATATTTACGAAGTTCACCTGGGTTCCTGGCA
Organism: Ruminiclostridium sp.; assembly: GCA_012523055.1. Lineage (GTDB taxonomy): Bacteria > Bacillota > Clostridia > DSM-8532 > DSM-8532 > JAAYJG01. Next base: position 7,692 of record JAAYJG010000244.1, read on the forward strand.
GCAGGAACCCGATCCTGATCCGGAATCTGAAACGGGTTTCCGGTTCCTGTCATACCGCCAGCTGGCCGAGCGGCTAATCCCCTATGCAAAAAAGATGGGGTATACCCACCTGGAGCTGCTGCCGGTGATGGAGCACCCGTTTGATGGCTCCTGGGGCTATCAGGTTACCGGTTATTATGCTGTAACCGCACGGTATGGCACACCGGAGGATTTGAAGTATTTCATCGATACCTGCCACCAGAACGGCATTGGGGTTATTCTGGACTGGGTGCCGGCACATTTTCCGAAGGACGGGCATGGTCTGGCCCGGTTCGATGGCACCGCCATTTATGAGCACGAAGATATCCGCAGGGGAGAACATCGGCAATGGGGCACCCACATTTTCAATTACGGGCGCCACGAGGTTCGCAACTTCTTAATCTCCAACGCCGTGTACTGGCTGGATATCTTTCATGCTGACGGCCTTCGGGTGGATGCCGTGGCGTTTATGCTGTATCTTGATTACTGCCGCGACGAAGGGGATTGGATACCAAACCAATACGGCGGCCGTGAAAACCTGGAGGCCATTGAGTTCATCCGCCAATTGAATACTGTGGTTTTCAAATATTTCCCCAATGTGATGATGATCGCCGAAGAATCAACTTCCTGGCCTATGGTCACCAAACCGGTACACGATGGCGGACTCGGTTTTTCTCACAAATGGAACATGGGCTGGATGAATGACTTTTTAAAATTCATGAGCATGGATTCCCTGTTCCGTAAGGATCATATGAACCTCATCACTTTTTCCTCCATGTATGCCTGGAGTGAGAACTTCATTCTGGTGTTATCCCATGACGAGGTGGTGCATGGGAAAGCCTCGCTGCTGAACAAGATGCCGGGGGACTACTGGCAAAAATTCGCGGGCCTGCGGGCCGCATTGGGTTATTTCATAGGCCATCCGGGCAAGAAGCTGCTGTTTATGGGCAGTGAATATGGTCAGTTTATTGAATGGAAGTACAAGGAGAGCCTGGATTGGCATTTGCTTGATTACCCGAAGCACAAGAAAACCCATGATTATGTGAAGGAATTAAATCGGCTGTATTGCCACGAGCCGGCTCTGCATGAGGTGGATTTCAACTATGAGGGCTTTGAGTGGATTGATTGCAATGACACCGAGCATAGCATTATTTCCTTTGTCCGCAAGGGAAAGGATTGGCGTGATATGCTCATCGTTGTATGCAATTTTACACCTGCCGCACACGATCATTATCGCATTGGTGCACCGATTGATACCGTTTACGAAGAGATCTTTAACAGCGACAGGGAGGAATTTGGCGGCAGCAACGTGATCAACAGCCAACCCATTCAAGCTGAAAAAATGCCTTACCATCAGAAGCCCTGTTCCATCGTTGTAAGAATTCCGCCCCTTGCGACAATTATTTTAAGGCCGCATATTGATAAATAATATTTCCCTGATTCGTGAATAATATATCTGGACAATGTTTTTGGGGAGGAAAAAGATGCGGCTTGATCACATATCCATAACAGTTACCCCCAATGATAGCCCAGACGAGGGTAATTACAAAATCAGGGCGGAGCTGAGGGGAATTCCCGGAAAACAGTGGCAGGATGGTTTACGTTTTGTATGGTACAACTCACCCTGGTATCTATGTAAAAAAAGCGAACTGCAGATGGAAGAGAATGAAATTCATTTGTTTCTTGACAATAGCGGCGACCTGCAAAAGGCCATCGATACCCTGAGCCAATGCGTCTCAAAGGCAGACAATATGGTGCGTAGCACTGGCGTCACCTACATGTCCAGGTACCACCGCAGGGCTATGAACTGATTAATGAAACCCGTTAACCATTTCGGGTTAGCGGGTTTTTCATTCCTGTTTCTTTGCGGTTTGAAGCATAGATATAATTTTTACGAGTATGAGGACTATGCTTACGCATTGCTTTGCCCATAATTTCTCAGGAACATCAATGCATCCTCTTCGTTCAGGGGTTTGCTGATCAAATATCCCTGTATTTTGTCACAGTGACGCTCCTTTAAATACTGCCGCTGTTTTTCATGTTCCACTCCTTCTGCAACAAGGTAGTGTCCCAGCTTGTGTCCGATCGAGAT